>JAADDB010000257.1 GCA_013154135.1 Chloroflexota bacterium | reverse complement strand
CCGATGTTCTCGCCCCGTGCATAGAGAGAGTTTTGTGTGCGAGGTGAGCGGGCGAAGCCCGCCCACCTCGCACACAAAACAATTCTCTCCGGGAAAAAATCTCCAAAATTTTCTCCCCAACGGGCTCGGTTCTGTTGAATCTAATCGGCAGACAAAACCCGGCAACACCTTGGCGGCGGACGGGTCCGCACCTCGGCGGGTCGCCGATGTTCTCGCCCCGTGCATAGAAAGTGTTTTGTGAGGTGGGCCACCACACAAAGCAGTTCTCTGCGGGAAAGAAATCAACTGGCTACTATCTCAAAAACAGACTCCTCCCCGCTGAACAGGGTACACGGCCGTGCGTCCCTACCGTTCGTGGACGGGTCCGGCCCCCGGAGGGACGCCGGCGTCCTCGCCCCATGCCGGCCCCCACCAAAACCGTTGGGCTCGGAAGGGTGAGGACGGGGAAACCCACCTTTCCAAGCCGCCACGTTTTGTCCAAAGTCCGAGTTACCCGTTATCCCCCATTTCTCGCAATCGGTTGGACCAGGCAAGTAGGACCGCCCGCGCCTTTGGCGAACTCGGATAGGTCCAGCACGTGTACTTCTACTCCATGGCCGCGCAAGGTGTCAATGACCTGCGTCTGGGCCGAGTCGGCCACAACTACGTTGGGGGCCAGGCAGAGCACGTTGGCCTGACCCGGGGTTCCTCTGGGCGCCCAGATCACGTGGAATCCGTCGAAGAAGTCGGGCGGGAACACTCCGGGGCACGCGAGGACCCGGTCCGGTGCGATCATGCTCATGGCCCCACCGATGTGGAGGTACTCGTCGGGCACATATGTGCTCCGCACCTCGTAGCCCATGTGTTGGAGCAGGGAAGCCAGTTGGTGGAAGCCGGCCTCGTTCGTCCGGGCGGAGCGGCCCACAAACGCAACCCGACCCGCGAGGATCACATCCCCCCCTTCTACCGTGCCCGGCCGCGTGATAGCTCCGGCTTGGGGAATGCCCAGCGCGTCCACGGCCGCGGCCAGCCAGGCTTCTTCCCCCCGCCGGGTGGGCAAGCCCATGCGCAAAGTCACATAACCGGCCGGGGTGATCAACAGGGGATCGCGGGTGAACACCGCGTTGGGGTGTCCTTCCAGCTCGGGCAGGACGGTGACCCGGACGTGATGGTCCGTTAGCAGCTGAACAAGGGCATCGTGTTGGGCTTGGGCCCGGCGCAGGTCCGGACGTTCGAGGAAATGATGTGCGGATGCGTCGGCAAAGGAGACGTAGGCCTCCCCCGGCCGACAGAGAACCGCGTGCAACAATGTTGTGCCCTCGTTCATGGGTCCTCCGTTTTATCCTGGACTTCGGACAAACACCCCTGGTTTTGTCCAGAATCCAAGTTCATCGTTCCTTCTGGCTTTCGTTCCAATCTTATCCCATGGAGGACGTTTTGCCAAAGCATCAGGACCATGTTATACTCGCGAAGGTGATTGTGCGGGGACCTGGGCCGAAAAGTGGGCTGAATTGGGAGCAATTCGGCCGTTCTTTTGAAACCGAGGTGCCCGTATCAGGCTATGACGGGTGGCTTCCCCCTGTTGGTGTGGGCTCCCTGTTTCGGGAGGTCCATGCCAACCCAGTTGCCCGGTCATTCAATCGTTTGCAAAGAATGGAGTCCATGTATCATGACATCGAAAGTAGGCAAAGATCGCGTTGTCAAGTTTGAATATGTGCTCGCGCTGGATAGCGGCGATGTGGTGGATAGCAGTGAGGGGCGTGAGCCCTTGACCTATCTCCACGGGCACGGCAACATCATCCCCGGACTCGAACGACAGATGGAGGGCATGGAGGTCGGCGAGGAACGGGAGATCGTGGTCGAACCGGAAGAGGCGTACGGTCCCTACATCGAGGGGCAGGATATCCTGGTGCCGGCCAGCGAGTTTCCTCCCAACATGAAACCGGAAGTGGGGATGGGCATCATGGTGGAGACCACGGATGGCCGTCAGATCCCCTACTTCATCACGGAAATCACCGATGACGGCATGGTCCGGCTGGACCCGAATCACCCCTTGGCCGGACAACGTCTTCACTTCAAGGTCAAGGTGGTGGACGTGCGGGAAGCCACAGAGGAGGAGAAGGCCCACGGTCACGTGCACGAAGGGGGCCATCACCACCACTAGGGTCGTCCATTGCGTGGTGCGGCCGTTGTGCCGCACCACGTTCCCCTCAACGTAATCCCCGCGAGCGCAACACCTCCAGCAGCACGTCCGGCCGATCGGACATGATCCCGTCCACGCCCATGTCCAAGAAACGGGCCATCTCATCCGGGTCGTCTACCGTCCACACGTCTACATGGACGCCCAGGCGGTGCGCGGCTTGTACGTAGTAAGGGGAGAGGACGGTCACGGGGTAACCCTTCACAGGAAATGTGGGGGGCACTTGGAGGGCATCGGGTACGGGACGCCACACGCGCGGGAGGTGCACTTTTTGCCAGAACCAGAACGCGCGCGCTTCTCCTTCCGTGGCGAAGGTGGCCGCCTCGGGCAGGGCCCGACGTAATGCTTCCGCGATTTTCTGGTCAAACGCGCCGATGAGGACCCGGTCTTCCATCCCTTTGCGCCGGATGAGGTCGGCGACCGCGTCCACAATGGGCGGGTCGTTGGATTTGACTTCGATGTTGAAGCGGGCGTTGGGAAGCGCGTCGAAGACTTCTTCCAGGGTGGGGATGCGGATGCCCTGGCCTCGGTAGGGGTAAGTTTTCCCCCCGTCGGGCGTAAAGCGGTATCCCGCGTCCAGGGCCTGGATGTCTGCCAAGGTCATGTCCTTGACTCGCCCTGTTCCGTTGGTGGTTCGGTCCACGGTGGGATCGTGGATGACCACAATGGCCCCATCGCGCGTGCCGCGCACGTCCAGTTCCAACACGTCCACACCCAGCTCCCACGCGTGCTGGAACGCGTAGAGGGTGTTTTCCGGCCAGAGGGCCGCTCCCCCGCGATGGGCATACGCGGTCGGTTGGGGGAGGTCATGGTAGAAGGGTTTGGCTGGTTTAGGCGCTTCCACTGTCAACATCCGGTATAAAATCCACACGGTGCCGGCCACAAGGAGGGCCAGCACCGTGCGCTTGAGAAACCAGAAGAACATGATCCGTTCCTCTCACGTCATCCGAAGCCCCATCCCTCCCAGTCCGAGCAGAGAAGCAAGGATGAAGTAGACGACGATGATGATGGCGACACTGATGAGCATGGTAATGGCTGCTTTGGTTGTGTCCACATCCAGCGCCTGGCGCAGGGCGATGACACCGGCCACCAACATCCAGATGGGGCCAACAATCCAACCGATGCAGGGGACCCAGGAGAAGATGGCCGGTGTGTACGCGTATCCCAACACGCGGCGCACTTCTCGGACATCGGCTGTCCCCTTGAACAGGTTGGTGCCTACCCAATATGCGACGTACGCGTACACGTAGTAGGCCACGATGGTCCAGATGATGCTGAAGATGAGCAATCCCACACTGGAAATGAGGCCCCGGCCCAAGACGAGGTTGATGGGCAGGGAGAGAATCCCGTTCACCAGGGCGACGAAAAGGACGACCATCAAGGCTTCCTGGTCCTTGGAGGGATCGTGCTCCACCTCCTCGTACAGTTGGGCGTCCAACATGGCTGCCCGGATCATCCGGTTTACCATGCCTGCAAAGTCCAGGCCGTTCATAGTACCCTCCTTCTCATTCAAATGGATGGTTCGTACTACGGGGACAACAAAGGGAAGAGACCATTTGGTGGAACGTGTTCCATTATACATGGAGTGGAGGGAGAGAGCAATAATAGGGCGGGGGAATGCGACGGAGTAACGATTAAGGGGGGTGGTCTGGAGGACGAGGTGGGCTGGGATAGGCGGGGGTTGTAGTAAGGGAGGAGTAACGATTGACGATTAACGATTAAGGGGGGATCGGCTGAGGGATAGGGTAGGCTTGGATGGGCGGAGATTCTAACGAGTAACGAGGAAAAGAGGCGGGATGACCATCGTGGGCCGTGCGGGGCGATGCTCGGCCCATATAGAGCCCCCTCCGGGGGCTTCTCCAAATTTAGCCCGGGGGTTCAGCCCCGGGCGACCGGGCATGACCACACATCGCCGTACACAAACAGTAGGACCGCACGGCCGTGCGCCCTGTTGATTTTCCCCTGACGAACTGTTTTTG
>JAADDB010000017.1 GCA_013154135.1 Chloroflexota bacterium | reverse complement strand
CTCCCAATGCTGGGAGAGAGGAGGGGGCCAAGGACGTTGTGTGGGATACGGGTGGAAGTGCATGACCGGCCGAGCATCGCCACAAACGGCCGTGTGGAGCCTTCCCACCCTCTTTTACTCGTTATGATCCTTGTCCATCCCGGCTGATTCCGACCCGGGGCCGACCCCTTAATCGTCAATCGTTAATCGTTACTCGTTATGCCTCAGGCTCTTCGCCCATCCCGGCCGACCTCGCCCTTCCGCCACCCCCCTTAATCGTTAATCGTCAATCGTTACTCATCACTTCCTTCTGCAACTCATAAAGCGTATTCAGCGCCTCCAACGGCGTCATCTGGTTGATATCCAACTCCCGCAAGCGGGAAACAACCGGATGTTCCTCCGCGAACAGGGGGAGCTGGACCACCTGGGGTTGCGGCGTAGAGCGGGATGGGGCAAGGGGGGCCGCGCCGTTGGCCTCCATCTCCGCCATCAGCTCCCGAGCCCGCTGGACAACCTGACGCGGCATGCCCGCCAACTCCGCCACGTGCACGCCGTAGGACTTATCCGCGCCC
Source organism: Chloroflexota bacterium (assembly GCA_013154135.1). GTDB lineage: Bacteria > Chloroflexota > Anaerolineae > JAADDB01 > JAADDB01 > JAADDB01. The sequence goes on along the minus strand of JAADDB010000017.1, from coordinate 3,620 downwards.
CCGGGCACGATCTTGTGCAGGAAAATCACCCGTCCCCCCTCCTCCGCCACGTCTACACGAAAATTGCGCACACCGGGCAACCGTTCTGCCAGGCGGGTAAGCTCGTGGTAGTGGGTGGCGAACAAAGTCTTGCAGCGGAGCCGGGGGTGGTTGTGGATGTATTCCACCAGGGCCCAAGCAATGGCCATCCCGTCATACGTGCTCGTCCCCCGCCCCACCTCGTCCAGGACCACCAGGGAACGGGACGTCGCATGGTGCAGGATGTGGGCGGTTTCCAACATCTCCACCATGAAGGTGGACTGCCCCCGGTGGATCTCATCCCCCGCGCCGATGCGGGTGAAAATCCGGTCGACCAGGCCGATGTGGGCCTCGGCCGCGGGGACAAAGGAGCCGATCTGGGCCATCAACGTGATGAGGGCCACCTGCCGCAGGTAGGTTGACTTGCCGGCCATGTTGGGACCGGTGATGATGTGGATGGGCGCGTCCGGGGTCATGTGCGTGTCGTTGGGCACAAAGGGCTTGTCCAACGTGACCTCCACCACCGGATGCCGTCCCTCGCGAATGGTGAGAACCCCATCCTCGGCCAACTGGGGTCGGGTGTATCCCCGGGTCACGGCCACTTGAGCCAGGGAGAGGAGCACATCCAGCTCCGCGACCGCGCGTGCGGTGTTCAACAGCCGATGTCCCTCCCGGGCCACCTGTTCCACCAACTCCCGGAACAGGCGCGTCTCCAGCTCAATGATGCGCTCCTGCGCGTTGAGGACGAGGGATTCGTACTCCTTCAACTCGGGCGTGATGTACCGCTCCGCGTTGACCAAGGTTTGCTTGCGCACATAATCCTCGGGCACCAGGTGGGTGTTCGCCTTGGTGACTTCGATGTAATAGCCGAAAACTTTGTTGTAGCCGACCTTGAGGTTCTTGATGCCGGTCCGCTCTCGCTCGCGGCGCTCCAGGTTCGCGATCCACGTCTTCGCCTCTGTGGCCGCGCGCTTGATCGCGTCCAACTCCTCGGAGTAGCCGGCCGCGATGAGCCCGGGATGTCCGGTGGTCGCGGGCGGCTCCTCGGCCAGGGCCCGACGCAAGAGGTCCGCCACATCCTCACACGGATCCACGCGGCGGGCAAGCGCGTGCAGGGGGTGATCCTCGGGCAAGAGGGAGAGAACCTCGGACAAGGGGCCGTGCAAGCTCTCCACCCGGGCCAGAGCCTCCCGCAGGCCCACCAGATCCCGCGGGTTGGCCACGCCCTGGAGCACCCGGTTGGTCCACCGTTCCAGATCCCCCATCCCCCGCAGAGCATCCTGCAGCGCCATCCGCGGCAACGTTTGGTCCACCCAGGCCTGGACCATGTCCAGACGGGCGTTGAGCGCGTCCACGTCCAACAGGGGTTGGAGGACCCACCGGCGCAACAAGCGTCCTCCCATGGGCGTCAACGTGTGATCCAGCACCCAGAGGAGGGAGCCTCGGGTTGACCCGTCGCGCATGGTTGTCACCAACTCCAGGGCTCGCCGTGTGGCCTCATCCAGGGTCATGAACTGGTCCAGCGTGTACGTGTGCAGAGTGTCCAGATGCTTCAACGCCGCGGGTTGCGTGTCCTCCAGGTAAGCCAGCAGGGCCCCGGCCGCGCGAATGGCCAAAGGCTTCCCCTCAATGCCGAAGCCGGCCAGGGATTGGACGTGGAAGTGCTGGCGCAGGCGTTCCCGTGCGGTCTCCTCATCAAAACGCCACGCGGTATAGGGGGAGATGGTCGTCTCCAGACCGCTCAGGAAGGGGGGTGGGGGCACCTCCTCACCGAACACATCCCCGCCGGGGTAGATGACCTCCGCGGGGTGAAGGCGGGCCAGCTCCTCCCGGGTCTGGCGTTCCCACTCCTCCCCCCGAATTTCGGTGACCGCGAACTCGCCGGTGCTGATGTCCACATACGCCAGGCCCGCGCCCCGCTCATCCCAGGCCAGAGCCACCAGGTAGTTATTGGCCTTTTCGGGCAACAGGTGGGGCTCGATGAGGGTTCCCGGCGTGACCACCCGGACAACCCGCCGGGGCACGAGGCCTTTGACCGGTGTGTTGCCCTCCTGTTCGCAGATGGCCACTTTGTAGCCTGCCTTGAGGAGCTTGGCGATGTACGTGTCCGCGCTGTGGTAGGGCACTCCGGCCAACGGCACGCGGACGCCTTTGCCCACCGGTCGGGATGTGAGCGCGATGTCGCACACCTGGGCCACAATCTTGGCGTCCTCGTCAAAAGTCTCGTAAAAGTCGCCCAGGCGGAAGAAGAGAATCGCGTCCGGGTATTGTTGTTTGATCTGCAAGTACTGGCGCCGAACGGGTGTGGACATACGCGGTTACTTCCCTCCTACTTCCTGCCAGTAGCGTACCAGGGCTTCAATTCCCTTGTACCAGGTGGGGAGATGGAGACGCTCGTTGGGTGCGTGCATGTTATCATCGGGCAAGGCAAAGCCGGTGAGGACCGAGTCCATGCCGAGGATTTCCTTCAACAGAGCGACCACGGGGATGGTTCCCCCTTCCCGCTTGAAGAGCGGACGGGTGTGCCAGGTGGCTTCCAGGGCCCGGGCCAAAGCTTGGACCCAAGGGGAGCGTCGGTCCGTCATGGCCGGAGGCGCACCGTGCATGGCCTTCACTTCCCAGCGGATGGTGTTGGGCGCGTGGTCCTCCAGGTAGCGGAGGAGTTGACGGTGCACTTCCTCCGGGCGCTGGTCCGGCACCAGGCGCATGGAGATCTTGGCCATGGCCTTGCTGGGGATCACGGTCTTGGCCCCTTCTCCTGTGAAGCCGGAGAGCAGGCCGTTGATCTCCAGTGTAGGACGTGCCGTCACCCGCTCCACGGGCGTGTACTCCGGCTCCCCCCACAGGGCCGGGACGCCCGTGTGTTCCAGGAAGAACTGTTCATCCTGGGGAAGTCGGGCCAGCTCCGCGCGTTCCTCCTCGTCCAGGGGACGTACCGCGTCGTAGAACCCGGGCAAGGTAACCCGCCCCGACGCGTCGTGCATGCCCGCGAGGAGCTCGGCCAGGGCCTGGGCCGGGTTGTGCACCACGCCTCCGAAGAGTCCCGAATGGAGATCCTGTTTGGGCCCGTAGACCCAGAGTTCGAAGTAAGCCAGTCCCCGCAGGGCATAGGTGATGGTGGGCTTGTCCGGGGCCAACATGCCCGCGTCCGGGTTCAAGGAGACATCCGCGGCGAAGAGATCGCGGTGTTCCCGGATCACCGCGGCCAGGCTGGGCGAGCCGATCTCCTCCTCCCCCTCGATCATGAACTTCACGTTCACCGGCAACTCCCCGGTCTGGAGCGCGGCCTGGACCGCGGCCAGGACGGCCATGATCTGCCCCTTCATGTCCGTGGCCCCCCGGGCGTAGAGGTACTCCCCCCGCACGGTGGGCTCAAAGGGATCGCTGTGCCAGAGCTCCCGCGGGTCTTCGGGTTGGACGTCGTAGTGGCCGTAGACGAGCAGGGTGGGCGCGTTGGGCCGCTGGGTGGTGTAGCTCGCGTACACGACCGGATGCCCGGCCGTGGGGATGATTTGGACGTGCTCCAGGCCCATGTCGCGCATGTAATCGGCCAGCCATTCGGCCGCCCGGGCCATGTCCGCCGCGTGTTCCGGCGTTGTGGA
>JAADDB010000077.1 GCA_013154135.1 Chloroflexota bacterium | reverse complement strand
CCCCATGGCACGGGGCGAGGACGCCAGCACCCTGCCCGAGGCGCGGATCTGTCCACGGCCCGGTGTTGTCACATCTCGTTCGCCCACGAGGGGTGTTGAGCCGATATCATAGCAACCGGAGGCAAAGGTATGTGGCGTTGGCGTGAATTGCTACCCGCATTTGTTTTAGGGGTACTTACCGTTTGTGTAGCCGTTGCCCTGTTGGGCTTCTTGCTTGTACGGTGGATGAATAACTCCGCCGCGGAACCCAAACGATGGCACCCTATTACCCCAACGCCTACCTCCGCCCCCACCCCTACCCCTACGGGCGCGCCCCCCACTTCCGACGTGCCGGTGATTCATGTAGGGGGAAAGGCCCAGGTTGTGGCCCGCGTGGGTGTCCGCCTGCGCAAAAGCCCGGGGTATCGAAACAAACCTGCCGGGGACATCCTGGTGGTTGTCCCTCCCCGTTCTGTCGTGGAGGTCATCGGAGGTCCCCAGCAGGTGGATGACTTACGTTGGTGGCGGGTTCGTTGGAAGTCGTACGAAGGGTGGATGGCCGAGTACAGTGCCGGAGGGACGCGTCTCCTAGCCCCACGTTAGGTGGGTTGGAGAGGCCGCCTGATCCCCTGACCTACAATGCCACGTATTCCCCACGGACGATTTCGTTGGGCCGCACACCGAACTTCTCCAAGAGCTCCCCGGCCAGAACGGCCTTGCGGATGGCATCTTCCTCGGACCACGTGCGGCTCTTGATCTCCAGGAAGTAACCCTCCTCGGGGGGCTTGCTTAACTTGTCAATGTTGATGGCGAAATCCTCTCCCTTGTAACGGATGCGGTATCGATCCCGCCATTTCACCACCTCTTTGATGCGCTTGGGCTGGAAGTATTCCTTGTAGAAGCGCAGGGAATAGACCGCGGGGGCGGTGAAGCGAGAACGGGAGAGGATGATGGAATTACCGTATTCTCGTTCGTGGGTGGGGCCCAACAGGGTGAGCGTGTAAATCGGCTCCACATTTAACGTCACCGGCCCACCCTGGCTATCGCTGGTGCGGATGACGTTGTCTTCCCGGTAGCGAATAATTCCGGCTTCCCGTCCGTTGAAGAGGAAATACGTGTCGTACTGCTGGCGAACGGTGTGTTTGACGACTTCGATGTCCGGATCTTCTTGGAGAACTCGCACAACCTGCTCGGGCGAGGAAATGCGCGCCTTTACTTGGATTTCGAATGTTTCGGAGCGTTCGAGTCCTCCGATGGCGATGAGTTTGTCCAGGAGGCTGGCTTCCCGTTTGCTCAGGAAGTCCGCGATGCGGTCGGCAAAGGCTTGGGCTTGGGTGTAGATCTCCTCTGTGTCCACGGTGAGGACCTCCCCATCACGCACGATTGGACGGCCGTTGATCCACACATGACGGACGTCGCTCGCGTGGGCTGTGTAGATAAGGTGGGAGTAGACGTTCGCGTCGCTCAGCGCGTATTGGGGCCGAGTGTGGGGGGCCTCTAAGGCGACCACCACGATATCCGCGCGTTTTCCCGGCTCCAGCGAGCCGATCAGGTGTTCCATGTGGATGGCCCGGGCGCCCTCAATGGTGGCCATGGCAAACGCGTCCACAGCAGGGAGAGCGGTAGGATCGCCTGAGATTCCCTTGGGCAGGAACGCGGCCAACCGGGTCTCCTCGAACATGTCCAGATCGTTATTGCTCGCGGCCCCATCCGTCCCGACCCCCACAGAGATGCCCGCGTCCCGCATGGCCACAACCGGCGCAATGCCCGACGCGAGTTTCAAGTTGCTGGAGGGGTTATGGGCAACGCCCACGCCATGTTTGGCCAGAACAGGAATCTCCCGATCTTCCACGTGGACACAGTGCGCCGCGATGGTGCGGGCTCGGAAGACCCCTACCTTCTCTGCCCAGAGGATGGGAGGAAGACCGCGATCTCGGTAATTGTCCCGCACTTCCTTCTCGGTTTCCGAAAGGTGGATGTGGAGGGGGACGTCAAATTCCAGCGCGAGCTCCACACAGCGCTGGATCATGTCCTCGGTGGCCGTGTAAGGGGCGTGAGGGGCCACGGCCGGGATGATGAGCTCATGGTCTTTCCAGTGTTCGATAAACTCGCGGGCGTAGGCCAAGCTCTCGTCGTAGGAAGTGGCGTCCGGCGCGGGGAACTTGAGAATGGTCTGACCGCAGATGCCACGCATGCCCACGTCGACCGCTGCTTGGGCCACGTCGTGTTCGTAGTAGTACATATCACAAAAGGTCGTCGTTCCCCCCTTCACCATTTCCAGGGCGGAGAGGAGGGTTCCCCAGCGAACGAATTCAGGCCGTACGAACTCCCGCTCCACGGGCATCATATAGCCCAACAGCCATACATCCAATCGTTGGTCGTCCACCAATCCCCGCAACAGGGACATAGGCATGTGGGTGTGGGCGTTCACCAGGCCCGGGATGACCAAGTGGTTCGAGACATCTTCCACCTGGGCTTCGGGATAGCGGTCCAAGATGTCCGCAGAAGGGCCCACCGCGAGGATGTCCCGTCCTTGGAAGGCAACCGCACCATCCCGGTAGATGTGGCGTTTTTCATCCATGGTCACCACGGTACCGTGGGCCAGGATGATAATAGGGGCCTTTGTGTGTGCAGTGTTTTTCATACCCATGCGTCTTCGTCTTCCTCTCCTCGGGTTTCAAGGTCTTCTAGGACTTCCAGTGAATACTCATCCTCGTCCCACTCGTCCTCATCGAATTCATCGTCCTCGAGCTCTAAATCACCCAACTCCTCAAATGTGGTGCAGGAAAGGTCCTCGGGATCGAGGACAATCTCCTCCGCACCACAATATCCATCGTCCCAATACACACACGTAGCAGCCGGACACTTCACTCTGGGCATCGGTCCTCCTCCTTGTCCCTGTTCATGGCAATGCTCCCGGTTCAGGGGCCATCATTTCCCAACGGTTCGGGGGAAAGGTATTCGACCACCAGCAGGATTGTCATAAGTGTAATCGCAATAGCCTGAGTCACGCAATAGAAACAATACGCGTGGAGCACAAACGCTTCGATGTAGGTGAGATACGCGGAATAAAAAGTGCCCACTGCCGCGAGGGTGAGAAGCAGCAACAACCAGCGGTCGCTGTTATCCCCCCCGCGAAAAGCCAGTATTCCCAGAATGAAAAGGACGGTGTAAGCCGCGAGTCCCAGCAGGGCAACAGGAACGCCCATGAATTGGGCATACGGGCTTGACTGGACGTAGCTACATCCTCCGTACTCACCGCACATGGGAGACACGTGCGCGACGTGAGTGTACGTCAAATAAGCAGACGCGGCCCATCCAACGAGGTCAAGACCGAGGATGGCAAGCTGCCGCACGCGCATCATTTCCCCCCTTGCAGTGCCTTCTCAATGGCTGCCTTCAGGTTCTCCCATACCATGCCGTATTCTATCATCTTGCCGTCAACAAAGATGGTAGGCGTGCCCCTCACCCCTCTCTGGTATCCCTCGGAGGTCTCTTTCATGACCAGGTCGAAGTATTTCCCCTCGTCCACACAGCGGTTGAACTGTTGGGTGTTCAACCCCAGCTCCTTGGCATAGGCTTTCAACTTAGCCGTAGGAAAAGGGGCGTCTGTGAGTTGGTGGGCGTACAGGTAATCGTGGTACTCCCAAAATTTGTTTTGTTCGCGAGCGCACTCTGTTGCGTTCGCAGCGGGGAGGGAACGTTCACTCAGGACGAATTGTCGGAACACAAAGCGAACTTTGCCGGGTTTGACGTATTCTTCGATGAGTTTCTTTTCCGGCCCTTCAGCAAATTCTCGACAGTGCGGACAGAGAAAGTCCGAGTAATCTTCCACCAACACGGGAGCATCAGGATAGCCCATGGTTTTGCCCTGGACGGGGATATCTCCCAAATAGGTGGTCGTGGAGGATGTCTTTGGGCGGGAGGCGATGAAGATGAGCACCAGGACAATCAAGGCGGCTAAACCGAAAAGGACCAGCAGGAGCTTCGGATCTCGTTTTTTGCGACGGGGCCTTCGGCTCATTACGGTTTTCCTCCTACTGAGTTTTGTTCGCCAAGTAGGGACGGTAGACGATGAGATGTACTTTGGATGTTCGGGCTAAGTCTAGCATAGGCCTGTGAGGACTGACAAAACTCCTCGTTTGTTGAGCTGTTGCTCTTGTGTGATATAATCCGGATGGGTCGGCAAGCCCTGACAGC
>JAADDB010000294.1 GCA_013154135.1 Chloroflexota bacterium | reverse complement strand
AGACCCGCCCCTACCGTTCATGAACCGCGATGTGTGGTCATGCCCCATCGCCCGGGGCTAAACCCCCGGGCTAAAAATTGGGAAGCCCCCTGCGGGGGCTCCGATAAGGCACGTAACCGGCCGAGAATCGCCACACCCGGCCCACGATGGGCGCTCCCACGCTTTTACTCGTTACTCGTTAGACCTCACCTATCCCGGCCGACTTCGCCCTTACGCCAACCCCTTAATCGTTAATCGTCAATCGTTACTCATTAATCGTTCGTTACTCATCCTTCCTCGGCCGATAATAAATCCCCTTATCCCGAATATCCCCCAAAAAGGAGCCGGGATACGCCTGGGCCAACTCAGCAGGGGTGTAGCCCACCGGTTCCACCCACTGGGCACCGGCTTCCCAGGCCCATCGCCCCAACATGATCATCCGTTCCTGCCGGGAAATCCCCTCCCATTCCGGGGAGACCACCGCCACGTCCACATCGCTCCAGTCCCGAGGTGTGCCCCGGGCATAGGAACCAAAGAGGATGAACGTGTCCACTTGGAGCCGTTCCTGCACATAGGTGAAGAAACGATTCAGTTGTTCGTGGAGTTCAGCGTCTGTAAGCACCATGTCCATGTGTCTTCTGTGAGTTGTAACAGCTTGCGAGCGTATGTGTGAGTGTACATGTCGATATCGTGCGGAGGCCAACCGGGCATGCGCGCGGTCACGTAGTGGGGGTTGAGCTCCAGAACCGCCTCGACCACGTGTTCGGGGGGGGCACACCCGTTCAGGTGAGTGAGCAACAGGCGAAGGTTGTGGATGCGCGGGGGTTCTTCCTCGTTGAGTTCGGTCCACAAGGCCTTGAGAGCCTTCTCCACCACTTGATGGCAGTGAAAAGCACAGGCCATGTAATGCCCTGCCCGGTACAGAGTCCGCGCGGCTTCCAGGTCCTTCTCCCCATAAGTGAGCCAGATGTGCACCGGAAGGTATGTGGCTTTCACACTCTGTTCCGTCATTCACGTCCCTCAACTTCAAAGGGTGGCCGGACGGCGCTTGCCCCACCCGGTTGCCTGCTCGTACGCGTACGCTAATCGGAACAAGGTGGGCTCGTCAAAGGGCCGGCCCACGAGTTGGAGCCCCACAGGCAAGTCATCCCAGAACCCCGCGGGCACGGCCATCGCGGGCACGCCGGCAATGGCCTGGGAAATGGTCAACAGGTCGGTAAGATAAGCCTGGACGGGGTTCTCCATGGCCCAGCCAATGGGCCAGGGGAGTACCGGAGTCACCGGACCGGCGATGACGTCCACTTGTTCAAAGGCCTTCTCGTATTCTCGACGGATGAGGGTGCGCACTTTTTGGGCCCGCAGGTAATAGGCATCGTAGTACCCCGCAGAGAGGGCATAGGTGCCCAGGATGATGCGGCGCTTCACTTCCGGACCGAAGCCCTGCCCTCGGGTGCGCTTGTACTGCTCCCACAGGGTGGAAGCCTCGGCCCGGTACCCGTACCGGACCCCGTCATAGCGCGCCAGGTTGGCCGACGCCTCGGCCGGAGCAATGATGTAGTACACTGGAATGCTGTGTTGGGTCAGGGGGAGGGAGATCTCCTCCAGGTGTGCGCCCAAGTCCTCCAACACGGAGAGGGCCTGACGCACCACGCGGGCCACGTTCGGGTCAATCCCCTCGCCGAAATACTCCTTGGGCACGCCGACTCTAAGCCCTTTCACCTCCCGTCCCAGCTCGGACATCACATCCTCGACCGGGCGGTTCACCGACGTGCTGTCTTTGGGATCATGGCCGGCAATGGCCTGATACACAAGGGCCGCGTCGGTCACATCCTTGGTCATGGGGCCGATTTGATCCAACGAGGAGGCAAAGGCTACCAGGCCAAAGCGGGAAACCCGACCGTACGTGGGGCGTAAGGCCACCAGGTTGCAAAAGGCCGCGGGCTGACGCACACTGCCCCCGGTGTCCGAGCCGATGGCAATGATGGTCGCATCCGCGGCCAACGCGGCCGCGTTGCCCCCACTGGACCCCCCGGGCACGCGAGAGAGATCCCACGGGTTGTGACTGGGGCCGAACGCGGAGTTCTCCGTGCTCCACCCCATGGCGAATTCGTCGGTGTTCGTCTTGCCCACGATGACCGCACCTTGTTCCCGCAACCGGACCACCGCGGTGGCATCGTAAGGGGGCACATAGTCATCCAAGATCTTGGACGCACAGGTAGTGCGGATGCCCGCGGTGCTGATCACGTCCTTCACGGCCAGGGGAATTCCCAAGAGATCGGGGAGTTGGTCCACGGTTCCCGCTCGGCGGGCTTCGGCGAAGCGCTTGTCCGCCTCTGCTGCCTGGGCCAGGGCCACTTCCGGCGTCAGAGTGATGTACGCTTTGACGCGGGGTTCCACGGCTGTGATCCGCTGCAATACGGCCCGGGTCAGCTCGGTGGCCGAGATGTCCCCCCTGCGCAACAGATCGCGTGCTTCGTGGGCTGTGAGTTGGTAGAGCTCCATGTATGTGCCTCCTGCCGAAGTGGAAAGGTGTATGAGGATGAGTTCACTCGGTTTCGAGAACCGGCGGAACCCGGAAATATCCCTCCTCCTGATCGGGGGCGTTGGCCAAGACCACGTCCCGCGGCAGGGAGGGAGCCACTTCGTCGTCCCGCATGACGTTGCGCATGGGCAGTACGGTGGCCGTTGGCGGCACCTGGGAAACGTCGATCTGTTCCAACATGCGCGCGTATTCCAGTATGGCGGAAAGTTCCACCTGTAGGCGCTGGATTTCTTCGTCGGTCAGCTCCAGGCGAGCTAACCAGGCCACATGTTCTACGTCTTGTCGGCTCAGTGGCATGGTTTGGCCTCCTCCTCCGATATCACACGTGTGAGAGATTATAGCACTTCCCGCGGGAGATAACAACCGGGAAAACGAGTACTGGTGTTCGGACAACAGCCCCCGGATTCAGCCGCACCTCGGCCGCGGACGGGACCATAGTCTAACGAGTAATGAGTAACGATTGACGATTAAAGAGGGCTTGGCCCTTCGATGCCGAGCTGGCGAGAAAAAGTCCCCTTGGGCCCCTAACCATCGGGCCCTGCAATGCCGCCGGCTTGGTCCCCATCCCAGGATGTTTGCTCTTCCACCGGTTCGATGTGGATGGTGACGACGCTTTGGGGGTACAGTTGCCGGATGCGGGTTTCAATACGGTCGGCCAGGCGGTGGGCCTCCCGGACACTCATGGAGCCGGGGACGAGGAGGTGGAGGTCCACAAAGCGACGGGGGCCGGATTTCCGGGTGCGCAGTGCGTGATAGGGAGTGCCGGGCGCTTCTTCCTCAATCACCTCCCGGATGCGCGCGATCTCCTCCGGCGGCAGAGCCCGGTCCATCAACCCCTCGGCCGAGGCCTTCAGGAGCTGGATGCCCACCCGCACGATGTTCAGGGCCACAATGAGCGCGATAAGGGGGTCCAAAATGTACCAACCGGTGAGCCAGGTGAGCGCGACGCCGGCCACCACGCCCAGGGAAGTCCACACATCGGTCAGGAGATGATGGGCATCCGCGCGCAGGGCGATGCTGTCCACACGCCGGGCCACGTGCAGCAGATAACGGGCGACCAGGCCGTTGATGAGGGAAGCGAGCACAGCGATCACAAGCCCCACATCCACATGTTGAAGGGGCACGGGGTGGAAGAGACGAGGCAGGGCCGAGAGGATAATGCCGCCTGCCGCAACCAGAATAAGGCTTCCCTCAAACCCACTGGAGAAATACTCCACCTTCTCGTGACCGTAGTGGTGCGATGCGTCGGGCGGACGGCCGGCCACGGTGATGGCCCACAAGGTGACCCCCGCGGCCATCACGTTGACGGTGGATTCGGCTGCGTCGGCCAGGAGCCCCACCGAACCGGTGAGGAGGTAAGCGACCAGTTTGAGGAGAAGGGTGATGACTCCTGCGGCCACCGAAAGGAGGGCGGCCTTGCGCTGAGGGGTGGACCCGCCATGAGCGATGACCGAATGCTCCCCCGTCTGCCTATGGCTCATGGCTTGCCTTCTTGGAACCCGGAATCCTGTATTGCGGCATCACACACCTCGGTATTTGGTCGAAGACCACCATCGCTCGGGGTTCAGCCCCGGGCCTGATGAACGGACAAAGCTCGGTAGTACCCCGGCGGCGGACGGGCCGGGGTCTAACGAGTAATGAGTAACGATTGACGATTAAGGTGGGCGCACTGCCGTACCGCCCCTACCGTTTGTGTAC
>JAADDB010000308.1 GCA_013154135.1 Chloroflexota bacterium | reverse complement strand
CCAGGTGGAGGATGGTTTGGGATATGCGGGGCGTTTCCTGAACTTCCAGGTGGAGAAGACGTGTTACGTGTACGAACGGGGCGTGGGAATCCAAGTGAAGCCCTTGCGCTGGTGTGACGGGATCATGTCCCCGGACGGGCGTTACCTGGTCCGGGCGGGGCCGGGGGAACTGGTCGTCACCGACCTGGACAAGGGCACCACCCGAATGTTCGACACCACCGGGGAGCGCGTGCGCCTGCGCTGGGTCGGGCCAGACCATACCCTCCTGGTCGCCCAGCCCATGCCCACCGGCTGGGCCCTCTACCGATTACAGCCGGAAACCGGGGAGTGGGTGTTCTTGCTTGATGGGGGGAGGTTATTTCCCAAAACGGACCCCTCTTTCTGAAACTACTACAAATCGACCTACTATCCGTGTACCGTATTTCTCTAATAACTGTTTTAGCACGCGAATTTTGTTGCTACTTCGCTCATCTTCTAGGCGTAACAAAATAACTCCATTATGTGGACGTCGTTCTCGGTACACCTTCTCGCCAAAGTCCTTATCGTTGGTTATTAATATCCACCCTTCATCATGTGCTTTCTGTATGACTTCCTCATCGGTTATGCCCCGCGCCTCTTCATATACGGAGAATACCGTATATCCCTGTTCTCGCAACCATCGTGCTACGGTCGGGCCGGTACATTCATCTACCAGAAACCGCATCATGCCGCCTTAACCTCCAGGGGCATAAATGCGGTTTCTTGTAGGGAACGGGAAGCAAACAATAAACAGGCACGTATATCTTCCTCTGTCAGCCCCTCGTATTCCTCCAATATCTCTTCCACGCTTGCTCCGTGGGCCAACAGGTTCAGGATGTAGTCCACCGTAAGCCGCGTGCCACGGATAACCGGCTTTCCCACCATGACCTTTGGATCGATAACAATGCGTCGCAGCAATGCCTGGTCTTCCATTAGATTTACCTCCTCGCCCCTTTGTTTTGCAGGCCACGTCTATGATGGAGTACAAAGTGCTTTGCCCTAGACGTAGGATATCGGATATTATTGAGATTCGTCAAACACGCACATGTGGTAATGAGTAACGAAAAACGATTAACGAGTAACCTGACGGGTTAGCACCGGTTTGCCGATATCTTCCCAAAAGGGTATAGTTGGAGGTGGGGAGGGGGGGCCGGCATCCCGCTACCAAGGTGCGACGGGTCTTGTCCGTCTATCAGTGCAGAAGGTCCAAGTGTGTGGGGGCAGGGTATGGGAACTCGAGGGCAGAAAGGGACCTGGGGCATCGCTTGGGGCATCGTGTGGGTGGTGGTTTTTCTCCTGGGGATGGGGATGGCGGCCTGCAGCCATCCGACGCCTACTCCCACCTTGGTGGAACTCTCACCGCCGGCCCTCATCGGCCATCTCGTCTGGGAGGATGGATGCCTGCGCGTGCGCACCAAGGACAAGAGCGTGTACGTGGTCTGGCCGGACACGTATCGGGTGCGGCTGGAGGGCCAGGAAGTGATCTTCGACACCCCGCGAGGCACGCTGCGCTTCACCCTGGGGCAGGAGGTGTGGGTGGAGGCCGATCCCATCTTCAACAAACGCCGCCTGGAATCCCTCAAGAAGGAGGGGGCAATCCCGCCCGCGTGTGATCCCCCGTACTGGGAGGTGCGGGAAGCCTTCCGTCTATCAGGAGCATCGCGGCCGGCCATTGTGCCCTACGCGCGGGTGACGGGCACCCTGGAACGGGAGGGGGAGTGCTGGCGGATCCGGGATAATGCGGGGCACGTGTACACCCTGATAGTGCGCCGGCCCTTTGAACCGCACAAGGACACGCTCTACTACATCGACTGGGAACACCACCAGGGCATCTTCCTCCACCCCGGTGATACCCTGTTCGTGGAAGGCCCGGTATACCCCAAATGGCCGGATTTAGACGACCGCTGCCCGGGACCCTACCTCTTCACGCGCGACGGGCACCCGGTTGAACGGTAGAATACTCGGAACCCTGATTACCAGGGCCGGATTTAGGAGGGGGAAGATGTTAGTACGTTTAGAATCCTTGTTGCAAGACCGACGGTCTTGGAAAAACCTCGCTCGGACACGTATTGACGAACACGGGCCGGGGGATATTTTGCACGATTTCAATGCCCTTGTCGACTTCCTGCGCGAGAACGAGGTTCCCTTGACGGGAACCGGATTGTTGCCCTTGCGGGTTCTTCCTCTGATAAACGAGCGCTTAGCGCATCCCTTGCGTCTGGGCTTGAAGCGTCCTTTACAGAAATCGTATCCTCCGATTCACGGCCTTTATTTATTGGTACGTGTAACCGGGTTGACAATCCCGGTTTTAAAGGGGAAAAAGTTGATGTTGCGGGTCGACGAGGAACAGTATAGGCGATGGAGAGAACTTACTCCCACGGAGCAATACTTTACTCTGCTGGAGGCGTGGATAACGAGAGGAAAAAAATTTGTTATGGGGGACTCTCCTCACCCGCTTTCCAGGTCTCCTTTGGAACAAAGTTTGATGTTTCTTGCGGAAATTCCCGATAAAGGATTACGGCGCTCCGAGGATAAAGACTCTCTGAACTGGTTAGGCTTTTCCCCGGGGTGGCATAACCTGGGACTGTTATACGAGTTCGGCTTGATCTCCATTGAGGACGCCCCTCCTGAGCCCGGAAAGGGATGGAACATTCAGGTCATCAAACCAACGCGTTGGGGGGATGATCTCCTGAGCTTTTTGTTCATGGAACTAGTACCCACCGGTCGTTTGGAGGAGATTGAGGACATGCCCATCGTTGAACGACCGGGGGTTTTGCAGCCCATTCTTCAGCCCTACTTTCCGGAATGGAAACGGGTTCTTCCCCTGCCTCGGTGGAAATTCCGGCCCGGAACGTATACATTCAAGGTCTCCTTGGGGCAGATATGGCGTCGAATTGTCATCCCCGCCGAAGCCACCTTGGAAGACCTCGCCACGGCCATCTTAAATTCGGTGGACTTCGATTTCGATCACCTTTACGTGTTTGAATATTCGGACCGCATGGGTATTTTCCACTCGGTACACCATTCGTACATGGATGAGAGGCCCCATGTCACCGAAGTACGTATTGGCGATGTTCCTATCCACGTGGGCCAAAAGATGAAGTTCATTTACGATTTTGGTGATTGGTGGGAGTTTGACATCACTCTAGAACACGTGGATCCGGAAAAGCACGTCGCACATGCGGAGATAGTGGAAGAACACGGGGCACCACCTCCGCAGTATGGGGAGGTGGATGAGTGGATTTGAGATAAACGGTCCCGGCGGTTAAGGCCCCGGACAGATGGGGCGTGGCGGGGAGTAAGTCCGGGGAAGCCCTCAGTAGGGCGGTTTACGGGACGTGCACCTGGTGTCCAGCCGCGCGCAGAGCCCGGATCGCAGCGTCCAGTCGGTCAGCCGGCACGAGGATGTAGTCCGTGTTGTAGGTGGAAAGGGCGAACACGCTGATGCCCGCTTCGGCCAGTGGGGTGAGCAACGTTAGGAGGACGCCCACCAGGGCGAAGTCCAGTGGGCCCCGGACTTTGAGCGCGCGCCAGGGCCCATGAGCCCGGACATGCGGGGGGACCATGTGAGCCGGGCAGACCAGGGACAACTCCTCGTCTGTGCGGACCGCGGCCACGAAGGCCCCTTTCTGCGCCCACTCGGGCACGGCCGCGTCCCGCGCGAGTTGACATACGCTCAGCAGGAGGGGCAACACGGTCAGGTGCAGAGTACGTGCTTCCACGGATGCCTCCTCTGTGGACGTCGGGTGCGCAGGGATGCTTTCGGGGTGAGATGCCTCCCCGCACGTCCCCAACATCCTTTCTTAGCCCGGGGAAGAACATGGGACCCCACCCAGGTGGGGCCCTGTCCGCCACAGGATGCTACGGCCGCGAGATGGCCCATCAAGCGGTTGGACCAAGTTCAGCTTGGCGTACATTCCCCTAATGCGTCTGGAAGATCACATCCTCTGGATTCGCTTCCCGGATCATGGCCTCCCGTTCCGCAGGGCTCAGGGCCTCGAAGTGTTCACATGCATCCAGCACTCGGGGCAGGAGGGTTGTATCCCCGGCTGTCGCGATGCCGGTAATGGGGTAGGAAAGGGCGAAGTTCACCACCCGTTGGATATCTTCCTCGGTTTCGTAGGGTTCGTACCAGGTGTTGTATTTCTTCTCCCGATCTCCCCACGGTCTCCGGGCAATGGCCTTGATGGTCATTACCCCTACGTCCTTTTCCTGGCA
>JAADDB010000171.1 GCA_013154135.1 Chloroflexota bacterium | reverse complement strand
TTGTTCCGCCCCCAGCATCGAACCTGGCCGTCCATAAGCAGCGCACAGGTGTGAGCCCATCCTGTGGCGATGGCCTTGGCCCGGCCCCCCAGGTTCACTACGTCCACCGGCGTGCTGCTCGACGTCGTGCTTCCGTTGCCCAACTGGCCAGACCCGTTGGCTCCCCAGCATCGGACCCGGCCGTCCTCCAACAAGGCGCAGGTGTGGTCTCCTCCGGCAGCCACCTGGATGACATGCGTGAGGGCAGATCCCAGGCTCTGAGGCTGGGAAGTGGGGGCGTGAGAGGTCGGAGCCACTCCCCCTACCGGCGCAGCCAACGTGGGCCCGGCCACCATGGTCCCGATGATGAAAGTCAATATCGCAATCCGTATGCCATATCTCCATACATTACGCATTGTCCACCTCCTTGAGCCGTGAGATCGTGGAGATAAGGGAAAAGACATGAAAAACACAGAGAGGAAACGGTTGAGTAAGGAAGAACGAAAGATGTGATTGTCCGGTCATGGGGACCTCCTGGAACAACGATGGCCTTTTCACATCCGGCATGGAGCGGTTGACAGGTCTTGGTGTGCGTCACAGAGGTGAGATGAGTCCAGGTGCTTCAATGTAGGGTGCGTGGTACGACGGGTGTTGAATGTACGTTATATGTAAGCGTATTATATACATCTGTGCGGAACCCGGCAAATTCCCCTCCCGCCCATGTGCATCCTTGGGCGGGTAACAGATCAAGCCTCCTACGCAACAGAGGCTGCCCTTTGGGACGGGAATACGTCGGCCGACCCTTTCCTCGCGCCTCGCAGGGGCGCCCTCCATTTTCAGCACGGAGCCTTCATCCACACCTTATTTCCCCAACCGGTTCTCATCCCCCGTCACAATCACACTTCCCTGCACATCTCCCTCGACCAACACACCCCGCTCTCCCACGGCCTTCGCGGCCGGGCCCTGGGCAATTGCGCCCGAGCCGTGGAGCGTGGCCTGGTAGTGGGTCTCAGAACGCGCCGCTTCCAGCAGGTCGCGCAGTTCGGCCAGGAATGTGGGATCCTGTTGCAACGCCTTCTCCACCTGCACGTTCAACACCGTGAGATAGGCGGGGTTTTCGGGCGCGGCAGCCAGATCCTCCAGGGCTTCCCGGCCGGATGCACGCCCGCGCACGCGCTGCACAATAGCCTTCCAAAGGGCCTTCACCGCGTTGGGCGCTTCCTTACCCGTGGCCGTTGCCGCGCCTGTGGCCAAAGCGGGGAGATAGGGCTTGAGAATCTCGACGGCCTGTTGGGCCAGTTGCACAACTTCGGACGTTGGGGACATGTTGGACCTCCTGGGTGACGTCGTAAACGCCGCTCGGCAGAAAAACCAAATGACACTTCAGCAAACCGGCCTGGCAAGGTGGACAGAATCGGTGAAATGATGAACACGTTGTCAAGATAAGGATATCACGGCCCAACGGGGATGGCAAGACCACCACCGCGCAGGCGGGCGAGAGGAAGTCTCCATCGGCGGCGAGCGGGGCCAGGGTCTAACAAGTAATGAGTAACGATTGACGATTAAGGGGCTGGATGCGGGGATGGCCCTTCGATACCGGGCTGGCGAGAGAGAGTCCCCCTTGGCGGCGGACGGGGCCGTGGAGTAAGGAGTAACGATTAACGATTGACGATTAAGGCGGGCGCACGGCCGTGTGCCCCCCTTACTCGTTACTCGTTATGCGTTAGGCTCTTCGCCCATCCCGGCCGACCTCGCCCTTCACCCATCCCCCTTAATCGTTACTCATTAATCGTCAATCGTTTTGCAAAGCCCCCTCCGGGGGCTCTATATAGGCCGAGCATCGCCACCCACGGCCTATGATGGCCTCCCGCCCCTTTACTCGTTACTCGTTATGCGTTAGGCTCTTCGCCCATCCCGGCCGACCTCGCCCTTCAGCCAACCCCTCTTAATCGTTACTCATTAATCGTCAATCGTTACTCATAGAGGGACTCGGATGTTGGCCGGGGCGACCTGGTTGGGTCGCCCCGGCTGTTTGAGGGCCATCCTGCGAGGTGTGGTCACATCCAATCCGGGTAAACCTGGGTTCCGTCCAACTCGTAAAGGCGAATGGCCTGGGTGGGGCATTCCCGCGCGGCCCGCAAGAGCTGTTCCCGGGTCGCCGCGCTGGCATCCACCACTATGGCCATGTTCTCCTCGTCCAACGCGAAGACCTGGGGCGCGATGCGAACGCATTCGGCCATGCCTGTACACGATTGACGGTCGATCTCGATGCGCAAAACCGGTTGTCTTCCCGGAGGGGCCGGGGCCTCGCCGGGAAGATCGTCGAACTCCTCTACCGATACATCCTCCACCGGTTCGTCGGCCTTGCCCTTGTGGCCGAACAGACGGTCGAACAAGCCCATGCCATCCTCCTACGAGCGTTCTTCCAGGGGCACATACGGCCGAGGTTCCGGCCCCACGTAAAGCGCTCGCGGTCGGATGAGGCGGTTGTCCGCGTGCTGCTCGATAACGTGGGCAGCCCATCCGGCCACACGGCTGAGCGCGAACATGATGGTGTAGAACTCGGGTGGAATGCCCAGGTAGTAGACCACCAGGGCCCCGTAGTAGTCCACGTTCGGGTACAGGCGGCGTTCCTGGAAGTAGGGGTGACTCAAGGCCAGCTGTTCCAGCTTCTCCGCGATCTCAAACCACTGGGGCTCTGAGGACTGCTCGGCCAGGGCCCGGGCCCGTTCCTTGAGGATGCGCGCCCGGGGGTCAAAGGTCTTATAGACCCGGTGACCGATGCCCATGATGCGCCGCTTTTCCTCCATGGCCTTGCGGAACCAGGGCTCCACGTTCTCGGGGGAGCCGATTTCCTGGAACTGGCGCATGGCGGCTTCCATGGCTCCACCGTGGAGGGGCCCCTTGAGTGCGCCCAGCGCGGCGGTGATCGCGGAGTACATGTCACTCAAAGTGGAAGCTGTGACCCGCGCGGTGAACGTCGACGCGTTGAACCCGTGGTCCGCGTAGAGGATGAGGAAGGAATCCATGGCTTTTGCGGCCTCGGGTGAAGGGTCCTTCCCGTGGAACATGTAGAGGAAATTGGTCGCGTGATTCAGATCAAGCCGGGGTTCCACCATGGGTTGGCGTGTGCGGATCCGGTGGATCTTGGCCAGAAGACTGGCAATGCCGGAGGTCAAGCGCATGGCGTTTTCCAACTCCGCATCCCGGCTGTTATCCTCCGCCCAGGGGTCCCACGCGGCCAGCGCGGAGATGAAAGTGCGCATGGCTGTAATGGGCACGGTTCCTTGGGGCAGGAGATGCAACATCTGGAGGAGGTTATCGGGCAGAAAGCGGTAGTTGATCAAGCGCTTACAAATGGTGTCGTACTCCTTTTTGTTGGGGAGCTTTCCATACCAGAGGAGGTGGGCTGTTTCCTCGTACGTCCCGTTGGCTTCCAGCTCCCGGATATCGTACCCTCGATAGTACAGACGTCCGTTCTCTCCGTCGACCAGGGAAATTTCGGTGGTCGCGACGTAAATTCCCTCCAAACCCTTGACGACTTTCGGCGTTTCCTTTTGTTGGACCTGCTTGTTCATACGACGCTCCTTCTGTTGTGGGATTAACAATCCTGTTTCGACAGAAAACTCAAGAGAAAGTTCCCCTTGGCCGCGGACGGGGCCGGGGTCTAACGAGTAATGAGTAACGATTGACGATTAAGGTGGGCGCACGGCTATGTGCGCCTATCGGTCGAACCTTGGCGGCGGACGGGTCCGCGCCTTGGCGGGGTGCCGACGTTCTCTCCGGGAATCAAAAACGGACTTCTTCCCGTTGAATGCGATTCATACAGATTGACGAAAAAATTCGGTCGCACTTTGGCGGCGGACGGGTCCGTACCTCGGCGGGATTCCGACGTTTTCGCCCCGTGCCAGGTATGAGTTTTGCGTGGGTGCGGGCCGGGCGAAGCCCGGCCAGCACCCACGCAAAACAGTTCTCCCCGGAGGGATTTCTATGCACCTCTGATGTCGAAAGAGCTGATGGACGGACGAAACTCGGTAGTCCCTCGGCCGCGGACGGGGCCGGGGTCTAACGAGTAAAGAGTAACGATTGACGATTAAGGGCTGGATACCGGGCTGGCCAGAGAATGTCCACCTCGGCGGCGGACGGGTCCGCACCTGGGCGGGACGCTGAGGTGCTCGCCCCGTGCCAAAAACAGTTGGCCAAGAAAGAAATCAATTCAAAGCTCCGTTGCAATCCAATAGGCCCTTTGGGTGCAAACGG
>JAADDB010000217.1 GCA_013154135.1 Chloroflexota bacterium | reverse complement strand
GACCCGCCCCTACAGAGGCCAGGCACGGGGCGAGAACGCTGGCACCCCGCCAAGGTGCGGACCCGTCCGCCGCCGGGGTACTACCGAGTTTTGTCCGTTAATCAGCCCTGGGCGACCGGGCATGACCATACATCGCCGTTCACGAACGGTAAGGGCGGTACGGCAGTGCACCCGCCTTAATCGTCAATCGTTAATCGTTACTTCACGGACCCGTCCGCCGCCGGAGTGCGGCTGAATCTTGTTCGTCAGACGGGGGCTTCTGTCCAAACTCACGAGTAAAAGGGCTACCATCGGCGGCCGTCCGTGGCGATTTCCGGCCGTTACTAACGCGCAGGAGGGAGAGATGAGTAAACAACGAGAGACAGAGGGGATGATCCGTGTCGTCCTGGTGGATGACCATCGTCTGTTTCGCGAGGCCTTGCAATCCTACCTGGAACGGGAACCGGACATAGAGGTGGTGGAAGTCTTTGAGGACGGTCCCACCCTGTTGCAGTCCTTGCCCCAGGTGCAGGCGGACGTTTTCTTGGTCGACATCAAGATGACCCCGCTGAACGGTCTGGAGACGACCCGGCACATTCTGGCCCAGGACCCCAACGCCCGGGTGATCATCCTCACCGTGTCTGAGGCGGATGAGGACCTGTTGGAAGCGTTCAAAGCCGGCGCGCGGGGGTATTTGCTCAAAGGGACCACCTCGGGCCACGAGTTGGCCCAGGCTATCCGGCGGGTGGCCCGGGGCGAGGCCATCATCCCGCCGGCTCTGGCTCCGCGCCTCCTGGCCGAATTTGCCTCCTTGGCCCGCACTCGACCCCCGGCCACCTCGCGCTCGCCCGAACCTGCGGTGGGGGAACCCCCTGAGCAGGAGGAGGTTGAAGGGCCGCGTGGGGATTCCGACCCCGCGTTGGAAATGCTCACCCCGCGGGAGCGTCAGGTATTGGAGTTGGTCGCGCTGGGGCTGACCAACCGGGAGATCGCGGAGCGCTTGGTGATTTCCGAGAACACCGTTCGCACCCATCTACGCCGCATCCTCCACAAACTACACGTGCGCAGTCGAGTGGAAGCGGCCGTGTGGTTGCGGGAACATGTCGCACAGGAGGAGTAGTCCGATCGGACGACAAAGGACCTATCATCTTTTCCCTCCTGTGCGCAAAATCATCCCCAAAATCATCCATCTCGCGTCTAGACGCCTTCCCATCTTCCCCTTACAATGAATGTGTGGAAGTGTACTCTCCCCACATTTAACCTGCGGAACACAAGGAGCAAGGGACACTATGACCCGTGGATCCAAGTGGCGAAAGGTCCTTTACGTGGTAGGCGGTCTTTTCCTGTTGGGCATTGTCGTCATCAGCTCGTGGATAGTGGTCAACATGACACTGGAGTGGACCGGGGCTGCTCCCTTTTGTACGTCCTGCCACGTGATGGAGCCCATGGCCAAGGCACACGCGGAAAACGTGCACGGGGGGAACAACCCGTACGGGATCCATGCCCAATGTACGGATTGCCATCTCCCCCACGGGAATCCGGTGAAGGAATTGGCCACCAAGTCCTGGTTGGGCATTCGGGATGTGGCCGTCAACTTCTTCGGCGATCCGGAATCCATTGACTGGGAGGCTCGGCGTAAGGAGCGGGAGAAGTTCGTGTACGATTCCGCGTGTCTCCGCTGCCACATGACGTTAGAGGATGCGACCATGGGGAACCCCAGGGCTTTTCTCCCCCACCGCGCGTACTTCATGGGGGAGACGAAGGTGAAATGTGTGCGCTGTCACCCTCATGTGGGGCACACGAATTTGGGGCTTTACTTGAAGGAAGCCAAGAAGGAGTGGGAAGAGGCAAAGGCAAAGTAACTGCCGGCATTCCATATCCTGAACAAGGAGGGCGTGATGAAACACAGTCGTCTCATTATTGTGGTGGTTTCGGTTGTCCTTATGCTCGCCGTGGCCATCGCGGTGGGCTCCATGAACCGGGCGCCCGATGCTCTGGCCGGCAACATGTCGGCTGGGAGCACTCCCGCTGCCAGCATGGGGGAGGTGACAGGGGCCCAACAAATCGTCATCCAACGCCAAATCAGCGAAGAAGGACAGAAGTGTATCTCCTGTCACACCAAGGAGTCACCCGGCATTGTGCTGGACTGGAAGGAAAGCCGTCACGCACACGCGGGGGTCAGCTGTATCGACTGCCACCAGAAGCCTCAGGATTCCCCCATGGCCTATCAGTGTGAGGGCCTGAAGGGGACGGATACGTACATCTCCGTGCTGGTGCCGCCCAGCACCTGTGAGAAGTGCCATCCCAACGAGGTGGATCAGTTCAACCACAGCGGTCACTACCGGGCTTACAAGCAGATTCTGCCCAAGAAGGGACTCCACGCGCTCATGTGGGTTCACGAAGGGCGGAACAGCGAGGAGTTCGGCGACGCGGCCCGGGAGACCGGCTGTATGCAGTGTCACGGGACGGAGATCACCTTGGGGCCGGACCATCGCCCCACGCCGGATAACTATCCTACCTCGGGTATTGGCTCCGTGTATCCGGACGGAAGTGTGGGCAACTGCACGGTCTGTCACACCCGGCACCGCTTCAGCATCGCGGAAGCGCGCGATCCCAACGCCTGCTCCACTTGTCACCTGGGTCCGGACCACCCGGACATCGAGATCTACCTGGACAGCAAACACGGTCAGATCTACCAGAGTCACAAGGATGAGTGGCGGTGGGATTCGGCTCCGGACGCGTGGGAGCCGGGGGACTATCGGGCTCCCACCTGTGCCACCTGTCACATGAGCGGCATTGGGGAGCTCTCCACCACCCACAACGTAAGCGAGCGGCTCTACTGGAACCTGTGGGCCAAGCGTTCTGAAGTGCGCAATTCGCCCGATCCCATGAGCCCGCTCACCGGGAACGGCGAGGAAGGCCGCAAGAAGATGAAGCAGGTCTGCACCTCCTGCCATTCCAAGACGCTGGTGGACAATTACTTCCAGCAGGTG
Source organism: Chloroflexota bacterium (assembly GCA_013154135.1). Taxonomy (GTDB): domain Bacteria; phylum Chloroflexota; class Anaerolineae; order JAADDB01; family JAADDB01; genus JAADDB01. The sequence continues at coordinate 1,295 of JAADDB010000217.1, read as the reverse complement.
GACAAGGCGGTGCAGCTTTACAACACCGAATACTTCGACCCCGCGGATAAGATGCTCAAGGATCTGAAGGAGAAGGGGCTCCTGAAGGAGAACCCGTGGGCCGACGAGTTCCAGAAGATCTACTACCACCTGTGGCACCACACCGGGCGGCGTGCTCGCCAGGGTGCCGCGATGGGTGGACCGGACTGGGCTCACTGGCACGGCTTCTTCGAGCTCCAGCAGATGCTGTATGAGCTGGAGGAGATCTACAAGGAGCGCATTGAGACAGGCGTGGTCAAGTAAACCCATCCTGGTCTCACACCAGCCCTCATGCCGGCAGCAAGCCCCCTTCCTCACTGGGAGGGGGCTTTTTGTTACCTGGCGGGGACGAACGAGGAACGACGAACGACCACCGACGAACGACGAACGACGACGGTTGGGTTGTCCCGATGGCGGGGCTGGACGGTGGGGACCGATTCCATCCTCCAGGGGCCTTTTCACCCCGGTCGTACCGGTCGCACCCAGGGGGTATCGGGTTTGCCCGTCGAACGGTCCCCCACCTTTCCCGGCTCGTTTGACAATATCAATTGATGCGTTATACTATTGGAAGCTTATAGAGCATCCCCAGCACCGGCGCTGACCCATCTTTCGTTCCCAAAACCAGTAGTCCGCCTCGGTGCACAACATATGTCGGATGCTCTAGCGTCGGTGGGGACTTTCGACTCCAAGGAAGGAGCGAAGTGGTTTGGATTTTCGACATCGTACGTGTTGAGAATCCAGCCCATTTCAACCCTTCCTTTGGTCGAAACGTCCCACCGGACAACTCCTGTGAATGTGAAGGAGGAGGAGAGTGATGAAACGCAAGCTTCTACTGATCCTCTACGCCCTGGTGGTCCTCTCGCTCATCGTGAGCGCCTGTTCTAAGGCCACCCCAACCCCCAAACCGGAGATGCCCACCCAGGCTGCAGAGGCCACGAAAGCTCCTGCAGCCACAAAGGCCGCGGAGACAAAGCCGACGCCCACGGCTAAGCCCGCGGAAGGTTTCAAGTGCGATGACCCATTGGGCTGTGTGGAAATTGGACCCGGTGATCCCATCCGCATCGCGTACATGCTGGTGGTCTCCGGTCCCAACGAGACGTTGGGTATCGACTCCAAGCGCGGTATTGAGATCGCCATCGACGATGTGGGCGGCGAATTGCTGGGTCACCCCATCGAGCTGGTGGGCGAGGACAGCCAGTGTTCGCCCGAGGGTGGTCAGGCGGCTGCGCAGAAGATCGCTGCGGACAAGAGCATCGTGGGTGTGATTGGGACGAACT
>JAADDB010000056.1 GCA_013154135.1 Chloroflexota bacterium | reverse complement strand
CCGGCACTCACCACAAACTCTCTTTATGCACGGGGCGAGAACGTCGGCGCCCCGCCGAGGTTCGGCCCCGTCCGCCGCCAGGGTACAACCGAGTCCTGTTCGCCAACCAGGGACGTTGTCCCAAGCCAATATCTGCGTTAAGGCAAGTATTCCGAAGGGGAGGAAGGCCCAATGCGCGTGGTGGTGATCGGCATGAACCACAAGACGGCTCCGCTGGCCTTACGGGAGCGGCTCGCGCTGAGTGACGCGCGCATCCGCGAACTCCTGTCCGAGGATGTGCCCGGGCCGGGCCCCCAGCCCGAGGAGCGGGTGATCCTGTCCACGTGCAACCGGGTGGAGGTGTACATGGCCCTACCCGACACGGTGGACCCGTGGGCTGTGTTCACGCGGCTGGCCCACAGCATCGACACCCTGGCCGACGTGGATGTATCCGCACACACGTACACCTATGAGGACGGGGAGGCCGCGCGGCATCTCTTCCGGGTCGCGTCGGGCCTGGACTCCATGATTTTGGGAGAGTCCCAAATTCTGGGCCAGGTCGCGCACGCGTACGCGCTGGCCCAGGAGGCCCACGCGGTGGGGCCTTACCTGTCCCGCCTGTTCCAGATGGCCGTCCACGTGGGCAAGCGAGCCCGCTCGGAAACGGACATCAGCCGCGCGCACGTGTCCGTGGGATCCGCGGCTGTGCACCTGGCCCAGGCGCACCATCCGCACTTACACGAGGCTCGGGTAGCGGTCCTGGGCGCGGGGCAGATGGGACGCCTGGTCGCCCGGTATCTGCACGCGCAGGGGGTGAAGGACATTCGGGTGGTGAACCGCACCTTCGCTCGGGCACAGGCCCTGGCCGCGGAGGTGGAGGGTCAGGCCCATCCGTGGGACGCGTTGCCCGGGCTCTTGGGGGAGGTCGACGTGATCTTCGTGACCACGGGCGCGGCAGAGCCCCTCATCACCCGGGCGGAGATCGCTCGGGCCCGACGCGCGGGCGCTTCCCCCCTGCTGATTGTGGACATCAGCGTGCCCCGCAACGTGGCCGCGGACGTGGACACCCTGCCCCACGTGCGGGTCTTCGACATCGACGCGCTCAAGGGGATGGTGGCCGAAGGCATGGACGTGCGGCGCCAGGCCATCCCCCAGGTGGAGCGCATCATTGATGACGCGGTGGCCGAGTACGAGCGCTGGATCCAGGCCCGGGCGGTCGCGCCCACCATTTCCGCGCTCTACCGCCAGGCCGAATCCCTGCGCCAGAGCGTCCTGCGCCGTACCCTGCGCCGCTACTCGGACCGCGCGCTGGATTCGGACGTGGTGGACGAGGTCACCCGCATCCTGGTGGAAAAACTCGTTCAGATTCCCGCCCGCAACCTGCAAGCAATGGCCCGCAACGGCGGCGTCAACGGGTACGATAAGGTGCTGCGGGAGTTGTTCGAGTTGGAAACGTGAGGCTGGGACGTGATGCATGATTCGCAAATGACGGTTTAGGCATTGACACTTTTGCGTGGAGGCTGAACAATGACGTTTTCTGTGCCAACTTCATCTTTCCCGACCTCCCAATCCCTGTACGACCGCGCGCGGAGGGTCATCCCCGGCGGGGTGAATTCGCCGGTGCGCGCGTTCCGAGGCGTGGGAGGGACGCCCCTGTTCATTGAGCGGGGTGCGGGGCCCTACGTGTGGGACGCGGACGGTCATCAGTACATCGATTACGTCCTCTCGTGGGGACCGCTCATCCTGGGCCACGCGCATCCCCAGGTGGTGGACGCGGTGAAGCGGGCCGCGGAGAGGGGGACGTCCTTTGGCGCGCCCACCCGCTTGGAGATCGAACTGGCCGAGATGATCGTGGACATGATCCCGTCGGTGGAGATGGTCCGCTTTGTCAACTCGGGAACCGAGGCCACCATGAGCGCGCTGCGGCTGGCCCGTGCGGTCACCGGGCGGGAGAAAATCATCAAGTTCGAGGGCTGCTATCACGGCCACGCGGATGCCCTCCTGGTGCGCGCGGGGTCGGGAGTAGCCACTCTGGGCCTGCCCGATTCCCCCGGCGTCACCCAAGGCACCACCCAGGACACTCTGGTGGCCCGCTACAACGACCTGACATCTGTGGAGGCCCTCTTCGACCGCTATCCCGACGAGATCGCGGGCATCATCGTCGAGCCCGTGGGGGGCAACATGGGCGTGGTCCCGCCCGTCCCGGGGTTCCTGGAGGGGCTGCGCGCGCTGTGCGACCGCTACGCCGCGCTGCTCATCTTCGACGAGGTGATGACAGGCTTCCGCGTGCACCTGGGGGGCGCACAGGCCCTGTACAACGTGCGGCCCGACATCACCACCCTGGGCAAAGTCATCGGGGGCGGACTCCCTGTGGGCGCGTACGCGGGCCCGCGCGCGATCATGGAACACGTCGCGCCGGTGGGCGCGATGTACCAGGCCGGCACCCTCTCGGGCAATCCCCTGGCCATGAGCGCGGGACTGGCTACCCTGCGCGCCCTGCGGGAGCCGGGCGTGTGGGACACGTTGGTGGCCCGCGCGGAGCGCCTGACCCAGGGGATCGGCCAGGCCGCGCGGGACGCGGGTGTCCCGGTGGTGCAGACGCGCGTGGGCACCATGTTCAGCCTCTTCTTCATGGATGGCGACACGCCCACATCCTGGGATGACGTCAAGCGTGCGGACACCGAGCGATACGCGCGCTGGTTCTGGGGCATGATCGAGCGGGGCGTCTACTTCGCGCCTTCCCAGTTCGAAGCGGGTTTCATGTCCCTGGCGCATGATGATGGGGTGATTGAGAGGACGATCGAGGCCGCGCATGAGACTTTGAAGGAAATGAGTAACGATTAACAAGTAACGAATGATAATTAATCGTTAATCGTCAATCGTTACTCGTTACTCACCCGGAGGCACACCCATGTCTTTCATTTCCGCCTGTTGGCGACAACTCACCGAGGTGACACCTGTCTGGTTCATGCGCCAGGCCGGGCGTTACATGCCCGAATACCGCGCGCTGCGGGAACGCTATTCCCTGCTGGAGATGATCCGCACGCCCGAACTGGCCGCACAGGTCACCCTGATGCCCCGCCGCCTGGGCGTGGACGCGCTTATCCTCTTCGCGGACATCCTGCTGCCGCTGGTGCCCCTGGGCCTGGACCTGGAATTCGTCCCCGGGCGGGGGCCCGTACTGGCTCATCCCATCCGCACGCCCCAGGATGTGCGCGACTTGCGACCCGTCACTGTGGAAGAGGACCTGGGCTTCGTCCTGGAGACGGTACGCCTGGTTCGGGGGGAAGTGGACGGCCGCGTGCCCCTCATCGGCTTCGCGGGCGCGCCTTTCACCCTGGCCTCCTACATGATCGAAGGGGGGAGTTCCCGCCATTACCTGCGCACCAAGCGCTTCATGTACGAGTACCCGGACGCGTGGCACACCCTGATGGCCACCCTGGCCCAGGTCACCCTGGATTACCTGCGCGCGCAGGTGCAGGCGGGCGCCCAGGCCGTCCAACTCTTTGACAGTTGGGTGGGCGCGCTGTCGCCCCACGATTATCGCTTGTACGTGCTGCCCTACACCCGTCTTATCATGGAGGGCCTGGCCGACCTGGGGGTCCCGCGCATTCACTTCGCCACGGGGACCGCGGGCATGTTGCCCCTGATCAAGCAGGCGGGGGGCGATGTCATCAGCGTGGACTGGCGCATCGACCTGGACCGGGCCTGGGAGATCCTGGGCGATGACGTGGCCGTTCAGGGCAACCTGGACCCCGTCGCGCTCCTCGCGCCCCGGGATGTGCTCGCACGGCAGGTTCAGACCATCCTGAACCAGGCCGCGGGCCGCGCGGGCCACATCTTCAACCTGGGCCACGGCGTGCTCCCAGAGACGGATGTGGGGAGTGTGGAGTTTGTGGTGGAGATGGTGCATAGCGCGAGAAGTAGGGGGGAGGAATAAAATACATAGGGACTTTGGGAAAGACTAAAGACGAATCAGCCCTTTAATCGTCAATCGTCACTCATTACTCGTTAGTCCTGACCCTGTCCGCCGTCAAGGTACAACCGAGTTTTGTCCGTTTATCAGCTCTTTCGACATCAAAGGTGCATAGAAATCCCTCCGGGGAGAACTGTTTTGCGTGGCGCAAAATTCATACCTGGCACGGGGCGAGGACGTTGGGGTCCCGCCAAGGAGCGGACCCGTCCGCCGTCAAGGTACAACCGAGTTTTGTCCGTCTATCAGCTCTTTCGACATCAAAGGTGCATAGAAATCCCTCCGGGGAGAACTGTTTTGCGTGGCGCAAAATTCATACCTGGC
>JAADDB010000177.1 GCA_013154135.1 Chloroflexota bacterium | reverse complement strand
GGCTTCGCCCGGCCGGCACCCACCAAAACAATCCTCTGGCACAGGACGAGAACGTCGGCACCCTGCCGAGGTACGGACCCGTCCGCCGCCGGGGTGCTGCTGAATCTCGTTCGCTGGACAAAGTTGTTTGTGCAAAGTCCCGGTTATCCAGATGGCCTGACAAAAACCGGGAGTCCCCTGCTGGCGGGACTCCGAAGTCCTCGTCTTGGTCAAAGTCCAATCCATCATCAGGAGGATGATACATGCAATTAGCGCACATTATCCTCGCCGCGGGCAAGGGCACCCGCATGAAATCCCGCCTGCCCAAAGTCCTTCACCCCATCCTGGACCAGCCCATGATCCTCTACTCTGTGGACACATCCGTCCGTGTCACCGGCCGCAAGCCCGTCCTCGTCATCGGCCACGCGGCCGACCAGGTCCGAGAGACGGTGGGAGACCGGGCCGACTACGTCCTCCAGCAGGAGCAACTGGGCACCGGCCACGCGGTCATGGTCGCCATGCCCGCGGTCCGGGACTGGGCCGACGCGGTCCTCGTCACCTACGGCGACATGCCCCTCCTGCGCGCGGAGACCCTGCGTCACCTGGTACAAACCCACGCGGACACCCAATCCACCATCACCATGCTCAGCGTCATCCTCGACGACCCCCACGGCTACGGGCGGGTGTTGCGGGATGACGCGGGGCAAGTCATCGGCGTGGTGGAAGAGGTGGATGCCACCCCAGAGCAGCGGAAGATCCGCGAACTCAACGCGGGCATCTACTGCTTCGACGCAGCCTGGCTGGACGAACACCTCCCTCGCATCCAGCCCAGCCCCATCAAAGGGGAATACTACCTGCCCGAACTCATCGGCATGGCCGTGGCCGAAGGTCGCCGTGTCACCGCCATCCCCGTGGACGATCCCCAGGAAGTCGTGGGCATCAACACCCGCGTCCACCTGGCCGAGGCCACCCAGATCATGCAACGCCGCATCAACGAACAGTGGATGCTCGCGGGCGTCACCATGACCGACCCCGAGACCGTTTACATCGGCCCTCGGGTCCAACTGGCCCAGGATGTGGTCATCCATCCCCAGACCACCCTTTACGGGGAGACCACTGTGGGCGAGGGCACGGAAATCGGCCCGCAATCCTACATCCTCGCCAGCACCATCGGCCGGAATTGCCACATCCGCCATTCTGTTGTTGAATATGCGGTCCTGGAAGATGACGTGGACGTGGGGCCTTTCGCCCACCTGCGCAAGGGCGCACACCTGGCCCAGGGCGTTCACATGGGCAACTTCGGCGAAGTCAAGAACAGTTACCTGGGGCCCGGCACCAAGATGGGGCACTTCTCCTACGTGGGCGATGCGGAGATCGGCGCCAACGTGAACATCGGCGCGGGCACCATCACCTGCAACTACGATGGCGTGCGCAAGAACAAGACCATCATCGAAGACGACGTCTTCATCGGCAGCGACACCCTGCTCGTCGCGCCGGTGCGGGTAGGTCGCGGGGCCAAGACCGGCGCGGGGTCCGTGGTCACTCGGGACATTCCTCCCTACACCCTGGCCTACGGCGTCCCGGCCAAGCCCAAGCGGACGTTGTCTTCAGACTCAGAAAGTTGAGGTTCGATAGAAGAGACCATGTACATGCACATTGTTGTTCCCATTGTGGGCTACGTATTACTCCTTTACGTGCACCTGGTGCGTGAAGCGTTTCACGAAGAGGTGCGTCAATACGTGCGGGCGATTGTGGAGGGGGAGACGGAGCCAACCCCTCACCCGCTGTTGGCCTCCTCCGAAGTTCAAGGTCATGCGGCGTTGAGCTTACGGCTGGCCCGCGTGTTCATCCTGGTCGCCTGGGTTTTGACCCTGGCATGGGCGCTGTACCCCAGACTGGAGGGCGTCTACTACTGGGGTGCGGGGCTCCTCCTGGGCGGGATGGGCGACGCGTTTGCCCGGCTCTTGGGAGATTGGGTCGCGGTACGTGGGGGAAAGCTCCACGCCTGGATTTTCCGTCAGTGTTCTCTAGTGGTCACCCTCTTTTCCCCCCTGGCCTGGTGCTGCCGTTTCCTCGGCCGGGTTCTCTTCCACCTGGAACCGGTTCGGGATACCATGGTCACCCTGGAAGAGGAACAAGTGGTCATCATGGCCCATCAAGGGGAAATTCAACCCATGAAGGCCACGGAAAAGATCCTCATTGACAACATCCTGGAGTTCCGGGAGACCATCGTGCGGGAGATCATGGTACCCCGGCTGGACATCGTGGCCGTGCCGGTGGAGACCGATGTGAAGACGGCCTTGGATGTGATCGTGGAGAAGGGCCATTCCCGCATTCCCGTGTACGAGGGGACCATCGACCAGATCGTGGGCATCCTGTACGCGAAGGACATCCTGCGCTACCTGCGGGAATCCTACCCCCAGTGGCCTCAAGTCCCGTTGCGGGAGATGTTGCGTCCTCCCTATTATGTCCCGGAGACCAAACCCGTGCGCGATCTGCTCCCAGAAATGCAGGAGAACAAGATCCACATGGCCATTGTGGTGGACGAGTACGGGGGCACCGCGGGCATTGTCACCATCGAGGATATTATCGAGGAAATTGTGGGGGAGATTCAGGACGAGTACGACCGCGAGGAACCCCGCATTGAGCAGGTGGAGGAGGGCGTCTTCCTGGCCGATGCCCGTCTGGACCTGGAGGATGTGAGCGAGGCCATTGGGGTGGAACTTCCCGACGACATGGCCGATACCTTGGGCGGCTTTGTCTATTCCCTCCTCGGCCGGATGCCGGTCATCGGTGATGAGGTCCGATATCCACCGGTGCGCTTGCAGGTGGTGGATGTGGATGGCATGCGCATCGGCAAGGTGCGCATTGTAGTAGAGGGGGGAACGAATAACGCTGATTGAGTGGTCCCCTGTAACGCCTAGGGGAGGGCTGGACATTTCCCCACCCGACATTCTGTGAGGGCACGAGTGACACCATCCGGCAGCCGGAGTGCAGTCGGATGGTGTCGTCCATTGGGCCCAATACCTGGACAAGGAGGATTGTGGCATGGAGGAACGCAAGGCTCAGCTGTTGGCTGCAGCTCAGGCCGCGCGTGAGAAGGCTTACGCCCCCTATTCCCATTTTCATGTGGGAGCCGCGGTCATGCTCAGTGACGGAACTATTGTGCAAGGATGCAACGTGGAAAACGCGAGCTATGGTCTTTCCGTGTGCGCGGAAAGGGTGGCGTTGTGGTCCGCGGTGGCTCAAGGTCGACGGGATTTTGTGGGCATGGCCTTGGTCGTGGCCAGTGGTTCCCCCTGTGGCGCGTGTCGCCAGGTCATGAGTGAGCTTTGCCCGCCGGACATGCCCGTCTGGGTTCAGACGGATGACGGCGAAGTCCGCCGCTACACGGTGGCCGAACTCCTGCCCGACGCGTTTCATCCCCACGATTTAGGGGACTAAGCCCTCCTCTTTGCGAGACCGCTAAGGAGTGGGCGGCAAGAACTTCTCCGGGTTGTACCGCACCCGGCCCTTTCGGATCTCAAAGTGAATGTGGGGCCCTGTGGCCCGACCTGTCCCCCCTACACGCCCGATCAGCGCTCCTCGCGAGACCCATTGCCCGGGTTGGACCAGGGCGCCTTTGAGGTGGGCGTACAAGGTACTCCACCCATCCCCGTGGTCAATGATCACCATATACCCATACCCCGAATCATCCCATCGCACCGTGCGCACCCGACCGCTCCGGGCCGCGTACACCCCGGCCCCGTAGACTGTACCGATGTCCAACCCGTGGTGATACGCGTGATAGCGCTGGGTGATGACCCCGCGCACAGGCCACATGTAGGTGTAACCCGGGTAGGGCCGTGGGGGTGGTAAATCCACCTCCAGACTCCCCCCGGGAATGATGAGGAGAGTGCCCGGTTTCAACGTGTAGGGAGGTTTTAGCCGGTTGGCCGCGTAGGTGCGGATGACTTCCGGGGGCACGTGGAAACGCCGCGCCAGGGATTCCACCGTATCCCCCTCCCGCACTTCCACCACCGCGCCGTTGATAGGGGGGATGCGCAGGACTTGGCCCGGGTAGAGGTCATCCGGATTGTACGCGATGTCCGGGTTGGACCAGCGCAAGCTGTCCAGGGTGAGGCCAAACCGTTGAGCAATGGTGCTCAGCGTGTCCCCGGGCCGGACGGTATAGGTGATGACGCGGGGCAGGGGAGGGAGCCCATAGCTCAACGCGGCCAGGGGCGCGACGGGAACCGTCCCTTGTCCGTGGTCGGAGGAGGGGAGCGCCCACCGGGCCCGGGACCCGGGCGCGTAGGCCTGGACAGCAGGTACCCGCGTGGAGGGTGGGTGTTCGGGCGTTGCCGTCGGGCGCGGCGGTGTCTGGGTTGGGGGTGGGACAGGGTGCGCGCGACGGTGCACCGCCATCCCCGCGGCGAAAAGGCCCAGGACCATGAGAGCAACGACCAGGGAGATGGACACCCGTCGTCGGTTCATGGTTCACACATATCGTCGGGCGAGGGGGGAATCGCGGTGGGCTTGGGAGTGTATTCCTGGGCCGGCCGGCCGGGACCGCTGGGGTTGCGGCGCATACCCGCGGGTTTCAACCATCCCTTGCCCAGAATAAGCCGGCGGAAATTCCTCTCGGAGATGGCCCGTCCCAACACCGCCTCCAAGGCAATTTGCAATTCCCCCAGGGTGAAAGGTGCGGGCACCAGGTGGAAAAGGAGGCGATAATCCTCCTTCACCCGTTCCCGCAGTCGATTCAGCGCACAATCCAAAATATCCGCGTGGTCAAAGGCCAACGGGGGGAGCATATCCGTGGCCCACCATTGGGCCTGGGCCGCATCATCCCCACCGACGACCGGTCCGGGCTGCGGGCTGAGGGCCCAATACGCGATGCTGATCACCCGTCCTCGAGGATCCCGGTGGGGATCGCCAAACGCGGCCAGTTGAGCGATGAAGGGGATGTGGATCAGCCCCGTCTCTTCCCGGAGTTCTCGGCGGGCCGCGGCGACAAGGGGCTCTTCTGGCTCCACAATCCCCCCGGGAAGAGCCCATCGTCCCTGGAAGGGGGGATGCCCCCTCTCGATAAGGAGGACATGAAGTCGATGCTCCCGGATGACGAAGAGGGCCACATCCACCGCGACCGTCGCGTAGAACCGTTTCCCCATGCTTCTCTCCTCTACCAGAGTGTGATGCGCCGTTCCTCGCCCCGCTGGAGGCGTTTCAGGTTAGGCCTGAGGGCCCAAATGATGGCAATGGCCAGGAGGAAGGCGTATACCACGTGGGCAAAGGGGGTCTTTTCCGGGGCTAGAAGCCACATGGCCACAAGAACGGCAATGCTCCCCAAACCCACGTTCAAGGTGCCGATGGAGGCGTATCGGGTGAAGTACAAGTTGGCAATGGCCAGGGGGATGACCACTTCTGCTGCTAGGGGGTTGATGACCATGAGGGTTAGTCCTCCCACAACGCCTCCGGCCCCCCCTTTGAATCCCAGCCAGAGGGGCCAGTTGTGGCCGAAGACGACGCCGGCTCCGGCCATGGCCATGGCCCAGTCCCCGGGGAAGAGCACATTCGCGAGGAGGACGCCTAGGATGGCCTTGGCCGCGTCCCCCACCACGGTGAGAGCGGCGGCCGTGACTCCCGCGGCACGCCACACGTTCGTCCCGCCAATGCGTCCGCTTCCCACCTTGCGGACGTCCACCCCGTACGCTTTGCCGACGAGATACCCCACGGGGATGGCCCCGAACAGGTACCCGATGAGAAATCCTCCGATGATCGCCAACCACATGATACGCTGCGTCCTTTCCCGTGCTCTCGCAGAGGGGCATTTGAGGGCTGAACGATATGCGTGCCCGCGGCCCTCTTTTTTTCCCCGTACCCTTTCCCCTCTTGCCGTAAGCGTCCTTGCTCGTGAGCACGGTTGAAGCTAATGGATATGGGCTTATTCCGTTGCCCACTCAGGTTTCGCGGACACCTGAGCTGAAGTATAATACACTTGCCAAAGGCAAAAAAACTGTCCTGGGGTACATGTTTGGAGCTGATGAGTTCAGCTGCCCTCTGTAGCGGACCACAGGTTTGGGCTTTGCACTTCGCCCCCGCTGGGTCGGTGTTGGGATGTGGCAGGTATGGGATGGATGTTCGCAGAGAAGGAGGGGATAACAATGCGACGGTATTCGCTGTTTTGGATAATCTGGGGGGGCTTTGTTCTCTTTCTCCTCGCGCTGGGCATTTTCATGGCCTTGCGTTCTAACCCCGCCTCCGAGTGGCAATATCTCCCGGATGAGAGCACGCCCGAAGCCGTGGTTCACAACGCGTACGTGGCCGCGTCTCGGGGGGATTTGGACCGGTTCCTTTCTTATTTCGACCCTTCGGTGTGGCCGCAAAAGGATCTCATCACAGCCGTCCACATGGTCGGGATAGATGCCTCGCAGTTGAGCATCGGCCGTGCGGAGGTGACCGGGGACACGGCTCGGGTGCCTGTGGAGCACGTGTGGAGCGCGGGGGGAGGTCTTTTCGGGGTGGACTTTTACACGCAACGGGAGTGGGTTCGATTGAAACGGAAGGGCGACCGCTGGTATATCACGACCTCCCTGCCTTTTGTCGCGGTGGAGACGCGATGGCCGGTTGCCCCACGCTTTTCTCCGTGAGATGGATGGGTGTTCCCCCGCGGAAGAGGATAATTTCCCCTGGCTAGGCCGCATGGGGTAACGGGAGGTTTTGTCGGGATGAGCAGGATGTTCTGGGGGGTAGGCGGTGTGGATGGGATGAACTCGGGCCGGGGAGGTGTGTGATGCGGACGGTGCAGCGGGTATATGTGTATGTGATGGCCTTCGCCAGTTTGGTGGGCATCACCGTAGGGGTGATGAATCTGAGTCGGGTTGTGGTGGCCCCCCTGGTGGGCTTTTACTTTGTGGCCGAGGATTTTGCCCGCTGGGCAGGGCTCTTGGTGGTAGCCTTTCCTCTGCATGTGCTCCACGCGTGGTGGGCATGGCGCCGGGGCCGGATGGATGCGGAGGAGCGCGCGTCTGGGATACGTAAGTTGTATGTGTACGGCGTGGCGCTGATGGGCCTGGTCCTGTGGCTTGTATCCGGCGCCCGGACAATGACCACGTGGGTGCAGATGTGTGTGCAGGGCTGGAATGCGCCCCTGTCCCAGTGGCTGCTCCAGGTGGGAAGCGGCGGGTTGAATGTGGCATGGACGATGCTGTTGATGATGTACGCGTGGGTCTGGGCTCGGGCGGATGGGGATGTGTTGGCCGAAGTCGGATGGGGACGGCTCTGGCGTCGGCTGTTTGCGCTGACGGCCGGGATAGCCGGGTTGGTTGTTATGACTTCGGGGGTTGTCCAGTGGGGACAGGTTGTGTTGGTGCGTTTGTTCGTCCCATTTCAGGGGGAGGTTTATCGGCTGGGCGTTTGGTGGAAAAAGCCGCTGTCCGAGGGGATAGCTCTCATGGTTGTGGGGAGTGCAGTGTGGTATTGGGCGTGGACAACGTGGCAGCGATGGGGGGATGTTTCGGAGGATGAGCGTTTTTCCTGGCCTCGACAGGTGTTTTATTACAGTGGGATTGGCTTGGGGTTGGGGCTGTTCCTCGTCGGGGTGGGGTATGTGTTGCGTTTGGGACTCTTCGGCTTGTTGGGCGTTCCCTGGGGAGATCCGTGGCGTTGGGGCAGCCGAACCGCGTGGGCTTTGATGGTGATGGGCGTGGGGGCCGGTGTGTGGTGGGTGTACAGACGGTATGTGGAACGTGAGCGGTTAGGCCTGGAGAAGTGGGAGGCGTTGCTGGTCGAGCGGGTGTACATGTATGTGGTCAGCGGTGTGGCCTTGGGGGTGACATGGTGGGGCAGTGTCCGATTTTTGCAGGCGTTGACCATGGTGCTGTGGGGTGGCTGGAGTTTTTCGGATATGCAGTGGCGTCGATTTATGGCTACAGGATTGGCGCTGGTGCTGGTGGCGGGCCCGGTGTGGATAAGGTATTGGAGGCATATCCAGCAGGTTGCCCGGCGCCGGGATGACGTGGGACATCTGGAGCGCCGTTCGTTATTACGGCGGGGATATGTGTATGGGGTGAGTCTCATCGCGGGGATAATTCTCCTGATCTACTTGGCCCAGGTGGCTTACTATGGGGTGCTGTGGTTTTTAGGCGTTGAACTAGCCCGGTGGGAGGAATTCTCTTACGTCCTGGGACCTGGGTTTGTTGCTTTATGGGTGTGGGTTTATCATATGTGGGTTATACGGCAAGATGCCCGGTTGGAGAGGACCGCGGGGGTTGTTAGTAGAAAAAGTCAACTGTTGAGAGAACGAGAAATATTGCTAAAGCGTCTACAAGAAATCGACGAAGAATTGCGTCAACTGGAGGGAGAAGGGGCAGGATAGGGCGGGTTTAGGGGAATATGAGGAGGGGAATTGTAGACTTTCAGTAGATATGCGCGTTCAATAGTACTACGGTACTGTCAACCTACAAAATCCATGGCTCCATGGTCCTATTGACGACAGTAGGAAAATTGTTTATCATACCAAGTGACAATAGAAGGAGGATTGCCCCGATAAAGGCAAACCTGGGGAAACCCAGGGACGCAAAGCCACGGGTCTACGGTGCGTTATGCACTATGACAGCCGGGCTGCCGAAGGGCAAGGAGAGCACGGTGGACGCGCGTGCTGTCCATGTCATTTGGCTGCCCAGCGAGGGCAGCTTTTTTATTGGGGAATCCACAAGCTGAAAGTGTGAGGAGGTATAAACCATGCGCCGCACGCTCACGTTTTTCTTGTTGGTCGCGGTTCTGCTAGGAGCATTCGCTTTTCCGGTCAATGCGAGTGTCCGGTATTGTTCTACTGATCCAATCTTTAACGTTGGAGGTCATGAGGTCAGCGTCGTCGTGGAGTTGGCCCCATACGAGGTGAAGGACGAGATCATGCCCTGGAATCCGGTGGTGACTCTTCTCTTGGCACCTCGCGGGACGAATCCCTATGTAGAAGATGTAGTAGGGGAGTTCCCTGAATGGGCCTTTGCGTGGGAGTGGCATCGGGCCCATAAGGCGGGCGTGTTTGTGCACGTGCCCTATGTGCCGAGCTACGAGCAGATGCGGGTCACGGTTTTCGTGGATGGCGTTCAGGTCAAGCAGGTCGAGACGACCAGCAATTACCTGTTCTTTACCTTCCCGTGGTAACTGTAAAGCCAATTTCTCTCCAGGTAACTGAAATAGTGTGTGGGATCCCACTCGGGATCCCACACACTATTTAGGGTCGTATTTCCAGTAAAGGCAGCTCCTATCTAGAGGATATTTATGTAGGAGGAAATAGTGGAACAAAGGCAGGCTCCTGTTCCATATAGAGTCAAAATTTATGGCTTTGTCCTATTGATTATTTCATTTGCTATTATAAGCGCTTGGCTTGTTTTTACCACATCTTGGCGTACGTTTCTTACATATGAACGTACATTTCTTGCCCTAAGTTTCTTGTTGCTTATTGCTCTTGCAGAGAAATTTCCGTTACTCATTTCGTCCAAAGTGAAAATAATTGTTGACACGAGCCTTGTCTACGCTGTGATCTTGTTATTTCCTCCTCCGATAGCAGCGATAATTATACTGTTGAGCAACATTTTGGGGCATGTAATTAACAATGCTCCTGGGGTAGATTTGCTGGTCAATGCGGGAGTTGTTGTTATTGTTTCGTCTCTCGCTCAATTTGTCTATATGATGGTTGGAGGTGAAGTTCCTTTTGTCTGGAAAGGGTGGCCTACTGTAATACCTTTAGCAGCGGCGGCTATAACACAGGCAACCACTGAACGTCTTTTGGTAGCCATTGCTTTCAGTTTGCATTTTCGCACGAAGGTGTGGAATTTCTTTACTAATTTATGGCAAGGAGCCATAAAAGAGGAAGTAGCTCTTTATCTGCTGGGGTTACTTACAGTTCTAGTAGTTCAAGTCCATCCATGGGGGTTGCTTCTCACCACAATCCCCGTTGCCCTTGTCTACCTCTCCCTCCGCAACAGCCTGCGCTTGCAAGTGCTTACCCGAGATGCCGTAGAGAAGATGGCCGATGTGATTGACCGCCGCGACCCCTACACCGCCGGCCACTCCATTCGGGTGGCGGATTTGGCCGCGCGCATCGCCATTGAAATGGGACTCCCCTGGGAGGAAGTGGAAACCATCCGGGCGGCCGCTCGTGTCCATGACCTCGGCAAAATCGAAATCGACAGCATCGTCCTCAATAAACCCGGACGCCTGGACGACCGTGAGTGGGAGCTGATGCGACGCCACCCCATTGTGGGAGCCGAGATCATCTCCCGTTTCCCCGAATTCGCCCGGGGCGCGGATTACATTCGATACCACCATGAACGCTGGGATGGCAAAGGCTACCCGTACGGACTGAAGGGGGAAGAGATTCCTCTGGGTGCCCGCATCATCGCGGTCGCGGATTCCTACGACGCCATGACGACCGATAGGCCATACCGACGAGCCCTCTCCCGGGACGTGGTCGTGGCCGAACTCAAACGGGGGGCCGGGGTACAGTGGGATCCGCGAGTCGTCGCTGCATTCTTGCGGGTCCTTGGTGAAGAGGAATCTCAAAGCGGGACCGACGCCATCCCCGTAGCCGTCACGTGAGGGTGGACACGCGATCGCGTGTCCACCCTCCGACGGAATAGCCCGCACCTACGTGTCATACGTGCAGGCCGCTTCTCCTACCAGCGATACCGTACCGTGTACGTGATAACCTCCTCCCCATCCGCCGGGACACTCACATCAAAGTAGATGGTGTGGGCGTCACCTTGCGTGTAATCATGGGAGGCCTTCACAATCTCCCATTCCGCAGCCCGGAAGAGGTTTTCCACCACCCGGACGTTCACCGGTTCTTCCTTGTGATTGCGCACCGTGATCTTGTAACTCTCCTCCAGCGCGCGGGGGCCCAGCTTGGTGAAATCCGTCTGTACCCGTTCTCCCACAACGTCAAAGGCCCGCCCCACCCGCAGGCGCACCGTCTCCCCCACCGGCGTGTGGGCTATGCGTGCCTCACCGATGAGCAAAGGCGCTCCGTCCACATCCTCCTTGTACAGCCGGACCACCCCCGCGGGCAGGGGTTGATTCAAGGCCTGGTCCGGGCCTGTCTGGAAGGAGATGAAGATATCGGGATTCCCCTTGACCTTGGTTGAAATCTCCGGCTCCGCGAGCACGCCGCCCTGGTAGCCCATGGGGAAGAGCCTCAAGATATACTCCTTCTTCGCGGGCACATCCGATGCCGTGATGAACTCAATCTGCTTGGTTTGATTGTTGCGGATGGTGACCGGCTCTTTGACCTGGTACAGGTGGTATTCGAAGAACTTCCGTTCCTCCACTGCAGCCTCATCCGTTTCCGGAGTGGGCATCAGGGTTTTCTCCTCGGGGGCCCTGTACGCGCGGGGTTTCCGCACTCGGGCAATATCCCCGGCAACCAGCTTAAGGGTGGCTTGTTTATACGTCTTGCCGGACCGGTTGTCCAGGGTGATCCACCCGTTCAGGTCCAGATGTTTCTCATCCTGGCCCAAGTGGACCACGTAGTTCGCGTGCCAATTCATCCCCTCGGTCAGGTAGGCCAATTCCACCTGGTGTTCCCCGCCCTTTTGCGCCTTCACCACCCATTCCAGGGTGGGCCGGGTGATGAGCCCCTCGGGCAGATCTTCCAACTGGAATTTCTCAATCTGATCCTGCTTCAGGATGGTGATCCCATCCTTCTCTTTCAGCACCACATCCCCTTGGGCGCTGAGGAGGGTGCCTGTGTACACGTTCCCGTCTTGGGTGGTAATACGCACCTCTCGGTCCACGTATTTCCTCAGAATTTTGAGCGTGTTGACCAAGTCATACTCAAAATTCTGCTCCACCACCGCGGTGTGCTCCGGGTCGGTCAGGCTGCGGAAGTGCAAACTGGTGGGGTCGATGAGCGCAGGCACATCCGTGATGCGGACCGCGGTGGTCTCTCCCCCCTTCAAGTCGATGGTGCGGATTTCCTTGACCAACGCGATGTTGCTGTTGTACACCGTCACCTGGGGGGCCTGAGGCGCCGCGTTGATTCGTGGTAGGTGGATGACGAACCCCGTCAAGGCCACACTCGTGATGAGAAGCAGACTCACAATCATGCGCCGTTTCATGAACTCTCTCCTTTCTGTTCCTCAATCCGTTCACACAGGATGGACAACGGACTTGCGGCTGATGGACACGTCGGGATTTTTGTGCTCGGCCGTCAAAGACCGGGCGAAATCCCGGTCGTTCTCTCCCCAGCACGGATGACATTCAGAAGGGATGTGCCCCTTTGAGGCATGGTTTTGTTGATGTCTTCCCCCGGGAACTGTTTTGTGGGTGGAGGGCAAAGCTCGCCCGCCCCACTCAGCTCCTTCTCAGCCGCATTTGAAAGACGTCTTTTCCGCGAGATATGTTCCCCTATTCGGCCTTTGGGCAAGATTTGGTGGCCTATTGGGTCTTGTCCGTCTCTCGGGCAACTATGATGAGCCGGGGATGTTCGTCGTCCACTGGATCCAGGTCGTAGGAACCGTACATGGCTTCCAGGGTCAAGCCGGCCGCGCGGATGAGGAGGCGAGCTTCTGCCGGCCAAAGGTAGCGCAGTTGGAAGGGGGCTAGGGTGCGCTCTACCCGGCCATCTCGGTAAACCCGGTCGTAGATGTAGGTCACATCGAGCATTTGATGGGTGGGCGAAGCGTGGAAGCGCAGGAATTTGACGACGGTGGCGTCCTGTTCCTCGTCTTCCCAACTCCGCACCCACTCCACTCGTCCGTCCGCGCGTTGGAGGATGTCCAGATCTGGGTTGAACAGGTCCAAGATGAGCAGTCCCCCAGGCCGGAGGTGTTCTCGCAGTCGCCTCAGGACGTGGAGTTGTTCTTCCTGGGTGGTGTGATGCATGAAGGAGTTGGCCGCGTAGATGATAAGGGCGAATGTTTGTCCCAGGGCCAGCTCTCGCACATCACTTTGGACGAGGCGAATGCGGTCGAGGAGGTGGGCTTTTGCCGCTTTGGCCTTGGCTCGGGCCAGCATGGCCAGGGAGATGTCCACACCGGTGACATGGTATCCGGCTTTGGCCAGGGGGAGAAGCACACGCCCGGTTCCACACCCCACCTCAAGAATGGGATCACCTGTGCGGCGGGCGAAGTTCAGGTACAAGGGGATATCCTCGTCGAACTCACCTATGTCCGAATCGTAGAACGGGGCAAAACGGTCAAACGGCGTGTCCATGGCACCATCCCTCCCGCGGGGTATTTCCGTGCTTCACATTCACGAGCCATTCTACGTCCGCGCTGTTCTGGGAGCAATTTCCGCCCTCTTCCACATCGGGCTATAATCGGAAGGTCGAGCACCGCGGGCGGATAACCGTGGAATCGCTGCCGGATGAATCCGGCGGTGGGGTCCTGGTGCGTTGGGCCCATCCACCCGTCCGCTATCCATAGGATGCCAGAGCCCGCCACGGATGCGTTGAACCGGGCGGGCCGTTGTCCCCTGTGAGGGCGTTTATGACGGTGATGGTGGTTATTCCAACCTACAACGAGGCCGACAACCTGGAGGATTTGACGGATGCCCTCTTCGGTTTGGCCATTCCCGACCTCCATGTCCTGGTGGTTGATGACGCGTCTCCGGATGGAACCGGGGAGATCGCGGAAGGGCTACGGGAGCGGTATCCTGGACATATGCACGTGATCCACCGGTCGGGGAAGTTCGGCCTGGGCACCGCGTACATCACGGGATTCCGTTATGCCCTCGATTTTGGCGCCCGCGCGGTCGTCCAGATGGACGCGGATTTCTCCCATCGACCGGAGTACATCCCCCGCATGTTGGACGCCCTCGCGGAGTACGACTTGGTCATCGGGTCCCGCTATGTGCCCGGCGGGAAGTTGGATGAACGCTGGTCCTGGTGGCGCTACTTATTGTCCTGGTGGGCCAATTCTGTGTACGTACGGTTGATCCTGGGCACTCAGGTCAAGGACGCGACGGCCGGGTTCCGGGCCTGGCGACGGGAGACGTTGGAGGGAATAGGTTTAGAACGCATCCGTTCCAACGGGTACATTTTCCAGGTGGAGATGGCGTACGTGGCCGAACGCTTAGGGTATCGCATCCTGGAAATTCCCATCTACTTCGAAGATCGCCGGATCGGAAAGTCCAAGATGACGGTCCCGGTGAAGCTGGAGGCAGCATGGCGGGTTTGGCAAATTCGATGGCGTCACCGCGGGCTGAAGCCCTTACGGTAGCCCTGGGCCAAATGGAGTGGTGAGGTGACGGTGGACACACGTTTTCCCAGGGTAAAGGCATGGGGCATCCGTTTGGCCCCCTTTTTGGTGCTGATTCTTTTACCTCTCCTCTGGTTTTGGCCCGTCGTCTTAGGGGGGAAAACGCTCCTGCCCGCGGACAATTTGTACACCTTCTTCCCCTGGAAGGCCTTTGCCACCCAGATGGGGGTGACGGTCCCTCATAACGAGTTGCTCTCCGATTTGATCTTGGAGAACTACGCGTGGAAGACCTTCCTGCGGGAAAATGTGCGCTCCGGTGTTATCCCCCTCTGGAACCCTTACTTGTTTTCGGGCATGCCCTTCCTCGCGGAGGGACAGCATTCGGGTTTGTATCCCCTGAGTGTGATTTATTATGTGCTCCCGCTGCCCCTGGCTTATGGGGTGTTCACCTGGCTCCAGTTAGCCCTGGCAGGAATGAGTATGTACGCTCTGGTCCGGATGTTGGGGTTGAGCCGTTGGGCCGGAGTGTTGGCCGGGGTCGCATATCAGTTCTCCGGATTTTTCATTGTCAGCGTGGTCTTCCCCATGATCCTGGCAGCTGCTTCCTGGCTTCCCCTTCTCCTGGGGCTGGTTCATGTGGTGTTCCGCAAACAGCGGGAAAAGGGCCCCAGGGCATTTCACCCGACGCCGTATGTGGTGGCTTTGGCCGCGGGGTTGGCCCTCCTCACGTTGGCCGGTCATGTGGAGATCCTCTACGACGCGCTCATTGTGTTGGTCCTGTTCGGCCTGTGGGAGTGGGCGTGGACGTGGCGCACGGTTCGCTCACTTTGGCCCCCCACGCGCACGGCCCTCTGGCTGATGGTGGGCGCGGCCTTGGGTTTGGGCATGGGCGCGATCCAGTTCTTGCCCTTGTATGAATTGGTCCGCTTGAACTTCCGTGAAGGTTCCGCTACCTTGGCCCAGGTGCTGAGCTGGGCTTGGCCCACCCGTCACGTGCTCACTTTTTTCCTCCCCGATGTGTTCGGCAACCCGGCTCATCATCGCATTTTTGACCCGTGGACCCGCTCCTTCGTCCCGGTGACGGTGAACGCGTTGGGTGAACGCATCACCACGCCCTTCTGGGGCATCAAGAATTATGTGGAAGGGGGGAATTATCTGGGGCTGTTGACGTGGTTCTTCGCGGCAATCGCAGTGGGCCAGATGTTTCTCCCCACACGGGGTTCAGCGATTTCCTCGACCGGACGCAGGAGACTTGTCGCGTTTTGGCTCTTCCTGGCCCTGCTCTCCTTGAGTTTCGCCTTTGGGTTGCCCACGTACGCGCTTCTCTATTACGGCCTTCCCGGATACCGACAGCTGCATTCCCCATTCCGGTGGGTGTGGCCCTTCACCCTGAGCATGGGGGTGTTGGCCGCGTTTGGGCTGGACGCGGCCCGGCATTGGATGCGCACCCGTGTATGGCCCCGGTGGCTCACCTGGCTTGGTTGGAGCGCGGTCTTGGGATGGTTGGGTGTGATGGGGGTGGTCGTCCTCTCCCTCTTCTGGCCCGGTCCATTTGTCCGCCTGGCCGATCGGGTTCTGGCCGTTTCCGATTTAGCCCGTCGCGCGTTCCCCAACGGCCGCCTGTTCTGGGCCTATGAGTGGGGGAATTTGGTGAAGTTGGGTTGGGCTTTGCTCACGGTGGTCGGGGTGTGGTGGGGCATGCGGCGGGTGGCCCAAAAGGGATGGCGGGATGGGGCGGTCCTGGCCGCGGCTGTGGGGCTCCTCTTCTCCGACCTCTGGCTGATCGGCGGACATTTTAACCCCGCGGTGGATCCCCGGCTGTTATCCTTCACCCCGCCCTCCATCCGTTTTCTCCAGGAACAGACCCAGGACCAAGCGCCGTGGCGCTTCACGACTTTTGAGGTGGCCGGCAAGACGACGAAGACGCTGAACGCGAACTCGGGATGGTGGTATCATCTTCAAGATGTGCGGGGGTATGATTCGATTATCCCCAAACAGTATGTCATGTACATGGAGGCTATCGAGCCCCAAGGCCAGCTCCTGTACAACCGCATCAGCCCCTTTTTCGATCCGGCTTCGTTGACAGATCCTCGCACGCATTTGTTGGGCGTGCGATATGTGGTGACAGAGGTCCCCCTGGATGTGGAGGGGTACCGTTTGGTGTATGAAGGGGAGGTGCGGATTTACGAGAATGAACGGGCGTTCCCGCGCGCGTTTCTCCTGACGTGTGACCGGGAAGCAGCCCCTGGTTTTCCGTCGGATCCGGCCCGCGGGCTTTGGGTGGACCGGCCCGGCGAGGTGGGACAAGGATGGGCGGAGTGTGTCCAGCACCCGGCCCGCGTGGTGGATTACGGGATCAACGAGGTGCACGTGGAGGTTCAGGCGGAAAGCCCGGCCTGGCTGGTGCTGACGGACGCGTATTTCCCCGGCTGGAAGGCTTATTACCGCTCTTCTCCCTCGACCCCTGAGGTGCCCTTGCGCATTTGGCGGGCTGACGGCAATTTCCGCGCAGTGGCTCTGCCCCCGGGCACACACCAGGTTCGGTTCAAGTACTCTCCCATGTCCTTCAAGTTGGGGTTGTACCTTTCTTTCCTATCGGCTGTGGCAGCCCTTCTCCTCCTCGGCTTCTGGGCGTGGGGGCGGTATTACCGCGAGCCGGAAGCAGGGGATGAGGTCAAGGTGGTGGCGAAGAATTCTCTTATCCCCATGGGCATGAACATTTTGAACCGGTTCATCGACTTCGCCTTTGCCATGCTCCGTTTGCGCATCCTGAGCCCCGGGGGAGAGGGCGCGTACGCTTTTGCCATTGCTTTTTACGGCTTTTTTGAGATCCTGGTCCGTTTTGGCCTGGGCTCGTTGATCACGCGCGATGTGGCCCAGGATAAGAGTCGGGCCAATGTGTACCTGAGCAACACGGTGGTCTTGCGCACGTTGCTCTGGGTGTTGTCTCTACCCATACAGGGGCTCATCATTTGGGCGTATGTGCGCTTCGGCCATTTGTCTTCCGGGGAGGTGCATGCCATCGGACTTTTCACCGTGGCCCTCCTCTTTGCCGCGTACGCGGACGCGATCTCTTCCCTGTTCTACGCGTGGGAGAAGATGGAATATCCGGCCGGGGTGGCGACGGTCATTGTCTGGTTGAAGGTTTCCTTGGGCGCGCTGGTGTTGTTGATGGGCGGGGGATTTGTGGGCCTGGCCGCGGTGGCCTTGCTGATGAACATCATCCAAACGCTGTGGCTTTATCGCCTGTTGCGCCAGACCCTTTTCCGGCCCCGCTGGGAAGTGGATTGGCAACTCCAACGCTGGATGGTGTACGAGGCCGGCCCGTTGATGATCAATCACCTCCTGGCCACGATTTTCTTCCGCATCGATATGTGGATCCTCCGCCCGGTTCGAGGGGAGGTGGAGGTGGGGTGGTATTCGGCCGCGTACAAGTACTTGGACGGGCTCAATGTGATTCCCGCGTACTTCTCCCTGGCTCTTTTCCCCCTCATGTCCCGCTACGCCCACGATCCGGAGGGCGCGCTCGCGCGGGCATATCGGGTATCCCTGCGGTTGTTGATCATGGCGGCCATCCCCATTGTGGTCTTTGTCCTCTTCGCAGCCCGCTTTCTCATCCAAATTCTGGGAGGAGCGGCTTTTCTCCCCCACTCTGCTTGGGCTTTGCAGCTGCTCATCCTCTCCATCCCCATCGGTTTTGTGAACAGTTTGACGCAATACGCGTTGATCGCGGTGGGCCAGCAGCGTTTTCTCACCCGCGCATTTATCATCGGTGTCTTGTTCAACATCCTCAGTAACCTACTCCTCATCCCCCGCTATGGCTATCAGGCCGCGGCCGTGACCACGATTCTGAGCGAGTTGGCCCTGCTGGTTCCCTTCTACTACGGCGTACGCCGGTACATTGCCCCCTTACCGTGGCTAGACTTGTATTGGCGTCCTCTGGTTGCCGGTGGGGCTATGGCCGGTGTCATGGGGGTGTTGTGGCCGGTGAATCCTCTATTAGCGGTGAGTACGGGCTTTGGGACATATCTCCTCGCTCTTGTAGTCCTTCGGACCTTTGCCCATCCCGATTTAGCCCCGTTTTTCACAGGTCGGCGATTGCGATTTTTGCGCTGGTTAACGTTTGCCCTATAATGAGAACAGTTCCACTGCACGTGGGGGTGTTCTCATGGGTGTATCCTTGCGTGAACAAGTCCAGCAAAATCGAATGCACATTGAAGACCTCTGGGAGCTGATGGCCTCCGTGCTTCAGACGCAGCAGCGCGCGGCCGAAGATTTTCGTCGTTTCCAGCTGGAAACGCGCGC
>JAADDB010000221.1 GCA_013154135.1 Chloroflexota bacterium | reverse complement strand
CTGCCGCAGGGAGCAGGCCATCCGCGGCCAGTTGTCGGCGCAGAGCCAGGAGCGCATAAGCGCTGAGTGACATGTGACGCCGCGCAGCCGCAATCTTGATTTTCTCTTGAAGTGTGGGGTCATCCAGGTAGATGTTCAGTCGAGGACGGGCCATGACGCTTCCTCCTCTTGTCCCGCGTTTAGGGCCTCTCAGCCGGTACTCTCCAAATTGTAACACTATAGCACTATAGTGTCGAATTCGGACTTGACACAGACACATTCAGCCGTTTGGATATGACGGTGACCGATGCGACCGATTCTCAGAGCTACCCACCAAAAACAGTTCGCCAGGGCCCGCCCGCCTGGGGCTGTCCCCCGGGCTAAATGGAGGGAAGCCCCCTGCGGGGGCTCTTTCGGCCCTCACTCCACCCCTTGTGGGTTGGCGGGAGAAAGATCGCGGGCATTTTGCCCCTCCTCTCTCCCAATGCTGGGAGAGAGGAGGGGGCCAAGGGCGTTGTGTGGGCATGGGGTGGAGGATGGAACACGGATGAACGCGGATGCACACGGATAGGTGAACCGCGACGTGTGGTCATGCCCGCCCGCCCGGGGCTGAACCCCCGGGCTAAATGGAGGGAAGCCCCCTTCGGGGGCTCTATATGGGCCGGGCATCACCCCGCACGGCCCACGATGGTCATCCCGCCCCTCTTACTCGTTACTCGTTAGAATCTCCGTCCATCCAAGCCAACCCTACCCCTCAGCCGATCCTCCCTTAATCGTTAATCGTCAATCGTTACTCTTTAGCCCCCTGTTGGGAATTACGCAACAAAAAAGGGGCGGCATGACGCCGCCCCTGGGAGTTTGCTCGTCTGCTCGGATTAGAATTCACCGAAGTCCGCGCCACCGGGCATCGGGGCCTTTTCCTTCTCCGGGATGTCGGTGACGAGCGCCTCGGTGGTCAGGATCATGGCCGCGATGCTGGAGGCGTTCTCCACCGCGCTGCGGGTGACCTTGGCCGGGTCGATGATGCCCGCCTTCACCATGTCCACATATTCTTCCTTGAGCACGTCAAAGCCGATGTTGGGGTTGTTCTCCTCGGCCTGCTTGCGGCGGACACCCTCGACGATGACGGCACCGTCGTAGCCCGCGTTCTCGGCCAGTTGCCGCATCGGCTCCTCCAGCGCACGGCGCACGATCTTCACGCCGGTCAGCTGGTCACCGTTCAGCTCCTTCTCCACGTCATCCAGCGCCTTGGCCGAGTTGATCAGGGTCACGCCGCCACCGGGCACAATGCCCTCTTCCACCGCGGCACGGGTCGCGCTCAGCGCGTCCTCCACCCGGTGCTTCTTCTCCTTCAGCTCGACCTCGGTGGCCGCGCCCACGCGGATGATGGCCACGCCACCGGCCAGCTTGGCCAGCCGCTCCTGCAGCTTCTCCCGGTCGTAGTCGCTGGTCGCGTGCTCGATCTCCGCCCGGATCTGCTCGATGCGGCCCTTGATGGCCTGCTCATCGCCCTTGCCGCCCACGATGGTGGTCTCGTCCTTGGTCACCACCACCTTGTCGGCCCGACCCAGGTCTTCGATGCGCACGCTTTCCAGCTTGCGGCCCAGCTCTTCGCTGATGACCTGGCCGCCGGTGAGGATGGCGATGTCTTCCAGCATGCGCTTGCGGCGCTCGCCGAAGCCCGGCGCCTTCACCGCGACCACGTTGAGCACACCCCGGAGCTTGTTCAGCACCAGCGTGGCCAACGCCTCACCGTCCACATCCTCCGCGATGATGAGGAGGTTGCGCTTGCCCACCTGGAGCAACTTCTCCAGTAGAGGCACCAGGTCCTGGGCCGCGCTGATCTTCTTGTCGTAGATCAGGATGTAGGGGTCTTCCAGGACGGCTTCCATGCGCTCGGGGTTGGTCACGAAGTACGGGCTGATGTAGCCACGGTCGAACTGCATACCTTCCACGTACTCGATCTCGAAGTCCAGCCCCTTGCTCTCCTCGACGGTGATGACGCCGTCCTTACCCACCTTGTCCATCACCTCCGCGATGAGCTCGCCGATTTTGCGGTCGTTCGCGGAGATGGAGGCCACGTGAGCAATGTCCTCCTTGGTGACCACCTCGATGGCCATGTCCCGAATGGCCTGGGAGATGGCCTCGGACGCCTTTTCGATGCCCCGCTTGAGGAGCATGGGGTTCGCACCGGCCGCGATGTTCTTCAGGCCTTCGTTGACGATGGCTTGGGCCAACACTGTTGCCGTGGTGGTCCCATCACCGGCCACGTCGTTGGTCTTGGTCGCGGCCTCCTTGAGCAGTTGGGCCCCCATGTTCTGATAGGGGTTCTCCAGCTCGATTTCCTTGGCCACGGTGACGCCGTCATGGGTGATGGTAGGAGCACCCCACTTCTTGTCCAGCGCCACATTCCGGCCCTTGGGGCCCAGTGTCGTCTTGACAGCGTTCGCCAGGATATCGACACCCGCCTTCAGATTTCGCCGCGCCTCCTCAGCGAACACTATTTGCTTCGCCATTGCTCACACCCTCCTTCTTTCGTAGTGTAGATTATTTTTCTTCTCAGGATTTGAGAGTTTGGGAATCCTTTCCTTGGATGCAGGAGAGAGAGGTGGGGTTACTCTTCTTCGACGATGGCCAGGATGTCCTCTTCCCGCATGATCAGGTAGGTTTCCCCGTTCAGCCGCAGTTCAGTGCCCGCGTACTTGGGGAAGGTGACCTTTTGTCCCACGGACACGTCCAGGGGAATCCGCTTGCCCTCTTCCGTCTTGCGGCCGGGGCCAACGGCCAGGACTTCGCCGAGTTGGGGTTTCTCGCTGGCCGTTTCGGGCAGGACAATGCCACTGGGCAGTTGGGTTTCCTGTTCCACCGGTTTGATGACCACCCGATCGCCCAACGGTCTCAGCGTGAATCCCATGAGCTCACCTCCCTCGTTCGGGCTATACATACGGAGCGAGCTCCCCTGGGGAGCTCGCTCCGCGGCTTGCCCGTGTTTTAAGGTGCCGGCCTCATTTGGCCAGGACTTTGATCTTCTTCGGCCGAATCTCTTCGGCCTTGGGAATGACCAGCTTCAGCAGGCCGTTCTCAAAGTAGGCTTCCGCGTGGTCCATGTCCACGGGGATGTTGAGCGTGATGATCCGCTCAAAGGGCCCGTAGTAGCGCTCCTGCACGTGCCAGTTGATGTTCTCTTCCGTGGGCTGCGGAAATTCACCTCGGATGGTGATGGTATTTCCCTCAAAGGTGATATCCACATCCTCCGGTCGCAATCCCGGCAGCGCGGCCAGGATAACCACGTTTTCGTCCGTGGTGTAGATATCCACCGGCACGTAAGGCGCATTCCACCGACCGCTGTCGGCCGCCGGTCGATACCACGGCCCCAGCGTTTCCTCGATCATGCGGTCCATCAACCGCTGCAGGCCCATCATCTCCCGAATCGGTTCCCACAGGGTCAGCTCGGCCATGGTTCCACCTCCTTTCCTCCTCAGGGTTGTACCTTAGGATTCCAGGAAGGTGGTGAAGCTGGATCTCCGAGGATTCCACCTTCCTCTATAACACGGGCACGTTAGAACTACGCAAGATGAAGATTAGCGAAGTATTAGAATCCCTTCGCGTGTTAGGATGCGACTTTGACTTCGATCTTGCGTGTGCGAGCTTTGTCCGCCCGCGGCATGGTCAGGGTCAGGACGCCATCCTTGAACACGGCTTCGGCCTTGTCCTGGTCCACAGGGATGTCCAGGGTCAGGGCGCGATGGACCGGTCCATGGTAGCGTTCCTGCAACACAGCCTTGCCCTCGATTTCCGGTTCGGGCAGGACCGCGTTGATGATCAGGGTGTCCCCTTCAAAGGTCACATCCACATCCTCCGGCTTCACACCGGGCAGGCTGGCCTGGAGGATCACCGCGTCGTCGGTCACCCACACATCCACGGGCAGGCGAGCGGCTCGCGGCTGCGCAGCCTCCTCCCGAGTCCGCAGGGTGGGCGAGAAAACCTGATTGAACATCTCTCGCATCAGCACATCAAACGGTATGTACTCGCGCATCGGTCTCCCTCCTTATAATTTGACTGCGCTCATTCCGGACAATAGACGGTGGCTCACGGTTGGGCTCATGTCCCATCCGCACCCCTATTATGGCGGAAAAGTGTTAGATTAGGATTTGTCCAGTATAAGCATTGTGTAAGAGAAGGAAGAGTAATGAGTAACGATTGACGATTAACGATTAAGGGGGGCGGTTGAAGGATGAGGTTGGCGTGGATAGGCGGAGGTTGTAACGAGTAAGAGGACGGGAGGTCATCGTGGGCTGTGGGTGGCGAT
>JAADDB010000309.1 GCA_013154135.1 Chloroflexota bacterium | reverse complement strand
CGAGTTGGAAAAGGAACGGCGGAGCGTGCTCAACCGGGCCCGGGAGGAGGCTCACGCGGAGTTGGACGAGCTGCGGACGGAGATCCGGCGTTTGCGCACCAAATTGCGCAAGGCCGTCCCCGCGAGCGAGCGTCCGGTCGTCCAGGAGATGTTGCGGGAGGCGGAGCAGGCCGTTGAGGCACGGGCCAAGGAGCTCCCCATCCTGCCGGAAGAGGTGGCTCCGGAAGGGCCTACCCCTCTCCGCGTGGGCGATCGGGTCTTCGTTCCCTCCCTCCACGCGGAGGGCGAGGTTACCGACGTGGACGAGGAGGAGGCGGAAGTGGAGGTGCAGGTGGGTTCCTTCCGGCTGCGGTTGCCCCGGGAACGGGTGGAATTCCGTTCCCGACCGGAAGCTCCCTCACCCACCGGAGGGGGCATTTCCACCCCGGTGAAGGAACCGGTGCCCAGCGAGATGGATTTGCGAGGCATGACGGTGGATGAGATGTTGCCTGTGTTGGAGAAGTACATCGACGACGCGTATCTGGCCGGCATGCCTTATGTGCGCATCATCCACGGTAAGGGGACGGGGGTGCTGCGACGGGCGGTGCGGGAGTTCCTCCGTGACCATCCGCTGGTGGCCTCGTACCGCGCGGGGGAGCCCAACGAAGGGGGCGATGGGGTGACGGTCGTCAAGTTTGTGGGCAGCGAGGGGCTTTAAGGCCCGGCACGTGGGCCCGGGAAAGGGCCCACCGCGTCGGATATGGGATGGCGAGGGGGCGCTTCAGTGCTTGTCCCCGTAGGCGCGGCCTTCCTCCGCGATCAGGGCTTCGCGGCCTTTGTCCCGGAGTTTGCGCTGGAGCGCGGTCAGGGCTTTGTCCTCCCCATGGACCAGGAGTACTCGGGCGTCGCCTGTGGCATCCGCCCAATCCAGCAGCTCGGCCTGGTCCGCGTGGGCGCTGAAGCCGTTGATGGTGTAGATCCGGGCCCGGACGACGAATTCTTCCCCGTAGATGCGGACCTTTGGCGCGCCGTCCACCAGAGCTCGTCCCAGCGTCCCCTTGGCCTGGAAGCCCACGAGGATGACGCTGCTTTCCTCGCGCCAGATGTTGTGGCGCAAGTGGTGGAGCACTCGTCCCCCGGTGCACATGCCGCTCCCCGCGATGATGATGGCCCCGCCGGTGATCGCGTTGATGGTCTTCGACTCCTCCGCAGTGGGGGTCAGGTAGACGCCGGGGAAGAAGAAGGGGTCCTTTCCCTGGTCCAACATGCGCCGCAGGACCGGGTCCAGCGCTTCGGGGTGACGGCGGTACACGTTGGTCAGGCGGATGGCGAGGGGGCTGTCCAGGAAAATGGGGCCCAGGGGGATGCGTTTTTCCTCCCGCAGGGCTCGCAGGTAGAAGAGGACATCCTGGGCGCGCTCCAGTGCGAAGGAGGGGATGATGACGTTTCCGCCCCGGCGGAAGGTGTCGTTAATCGCGTCGGCCAGTTCGTTGATGGAGGCCTGGAAGCTGCGATGACGGCGGTCGCCGTAGGTGGATTCCAGGACGACCCAATCCGCAGGTCGCGGGTATTCTGGGTCCGGCACCACGTGACGGGAGCGGTTGCCCAGGTCACCGCTGAAGATGACCCGCCAGGAGCGTTTGCCTTCCCGGATGTTGAATTCGAGGAAGGAGGAGCCCAGCACATGCCCCGCGGTGTGGAAGGTGACGCTAATGCGGCGGTTCAGTTGGACGCGTTCCCCGTTGCGGGCCCGACCGTCCACCCGGTCCATGGTCACCAACACATCATCCTCGTCGAAGAGGGGTTCTTGCACGGTTTCCCCACGACGTCGGGCCTTGCGGCGACGGGTGGCATATTCTTCGTATTGGACTTTGGCCGCGTCCAGGAGGATGAGGCGGGTGACGTCTCGGGTGGCGCTGGTGGTGATGATGCCTCCCCGGTACCCCGCTTTGACCAACACCGGAAGACGGCCACAGTGGTCCAGGTGCCCGTGGGTGAGGACGACCACGTCGATGTCGTTGGGCTTGAAGGGGAAGCGGGCGTAGTTCCGGGCCTCCAGTTCCCGGTTTCCCTGGAACATGCCACAGTCCACCAGGATGCGGAATCCTTCGGACTCCAACATGTGACATGAGCCGGTGACTTGACCGGCCGCGCCGTAGGAGATGATGCGCATATGGGGCTCCTTTCGAAAAGGACGTGGGACAGGGGAATCCGCGAGGACTCCCCTGTCCGTCGCACCGGATGTTCTCGTCCGGCGTCGGTAAAGGACCGAGCCGTGTTTAGTCCTTGGGGCGTTCCCCCAAGGTGACTTTCACGTCCATTTTCTCCCCATTGCGCCAAATGGTCAAAGTGACCGTGTCGCCCGGTTTGCGCTCTTCGAGGTATTGGAGCAGATCTTCGATGGAGGTGACGGGTTTCCCGTCGAACGCGAGGATGACATCCCCACCGATGAGCACTTCTTCTTGCCCGATGCGGATGGGTTTGTAGCTGCCGCGCAGACCGGCCTTGTCCGCGGGGCTGCCCTGGATGACGCCTTCGATGAGCACGCCTCCCTGGTCCTCGGGCAGGCCGATCTTCTTGGCCAGTTCAGGTGTGACGGTGAGGCCGACGATGCCCAGCCAGGCCCGGGCGGATTCCTTCATCTCCTTGGGCCCCTGCCGTTCGTGGGTGGGCCGAGCCGCCAGGGTCACCTTCACGTCCATCTTCTTGCCATCCCGCAGGATGGTGAGGGTGACCGTTTGCCCGACTTCGGTGTAACGGGCCAGGTAGGTGAGCAGGTCGTCGCCGGTGCGGACGGGATGGCCGTCGATGGCGATGATCACGTCGCCCCCTACGGGGATGGTCTTCTTGCTCCCGTCGATTTCAACGGTGACTCGACGGTCGCTGCCGCGCAGGCCCGCCTTATCCGCAGGACTGTCCGGCGTCACCTGCAGGATGAGGACGCCTCGCTGGTCTTCGGGCAGGCCCATGGCCTTCGCTATCTCCGGGGTCAGGGTCTCGATGAGGATGCCCAACCAAGGATGTTCGTAGTGGCCCTTTTCGATGAGTTGGGGCACGACTTTTTGCACGATGACCGAGGGGATGGCAAAGCCAATGCCCACAGAGGCCCGCACAGGGGAGAGGATCGCGGTGGTCACGCCGATGAGTTCTCCCTTGCTGTTCAGAAGCGCTCCACCCGAGTTGCCCGGGTTGATGGGCGCGTCGGTTTGGATGATGTCGGGAATGGCGTAGGGAATGCCCATCATCCCCTGGTCCTCGGTGGGCAGGACCCGACCCAGCGCGCTGATGATGCCCACGGTCATGGTGCCGCTGAGCGCGAAGGGGTTCCCGATGGCGATGGCCAGTTGGCCCACCTTCAGCCGGGTGGAATCGCCTACCCGGATGGGGTGAAGCTGGTCGGCCGGGACGTTCACTTTGATGACGGCCAGATCGCTGTCCGGGTCGGTGCCCATCAGTTCGGCCTCTGCTTGGGTGCCGTCGGCGAAGGTCACGGTGATGTGGTCCGCGCCTTCTACCACGTGGTTGTTGGTGACGATGTGCCCCTCCTTATCCCACACAATGCCGGAGCCCACGCCTTTCTGGACTTGGGGCTGGGGGGTGAAGGGGTTGGGCGGAGCGGCTTTGACGACTTTGATGTGGACGACCGAGGGGTTCACTTCCTCGTAGATGTGGGATAACGTCTCCTCGAGCCCGGCAATGAGTTGGGGCGCGGATGTTTGGATGGGTGGTTCCTTGGCCCCATTGGCCCCGTTGGTTCCGTTGGTGGGAACGGTGGGGGTGGGCATTTCCTGGGCCCGAGGCGTTTGTGCCGGTGCTTTCGTGTTAGGCCATGAGGAAGCTCCCGGCATGGAACACGCACTCAGGATGAGCGCGAACAAAAGGAATAACGTCAAGACCGTGTATCGCCTTTTCATGGGAAAACCTCCTAATCCTCTTACAGAAGGAATTTGCATCTCCTCTCTACGAAGATACTCCGCAAGTGTTAGAAAAAGGCTAGCACTCCATTACACTTTCGTCTGTGTTCGGGAAGTGAGGATTAAGGAGTAACGATTAACGATTAACGATTAAGGGGGATCGGCGGGAGAATGAGGTCGGCCGGGATGGGTGAGGTCTAACGCATAACGAGTAACGAGTAAAAGGGGCGGGAGGGACCATCTCGGCTCGTCTGTGGCGATGCTTGGCCAGTCATGTTTCTAGCCCGAGGGTTCAGCCCCGGGCGACCGGGCATAACCCCACACCGCCGTTCACAAACTGTAAGGGCGCACGGCCGTGCGCCCTGTTGATTTTTTCCCTGGGAACTGTTTTGCGTGG
>JAADDB010000293.1 GCA_013154135.1 Chloroflexota bacterium | reverse complement strand
GAAGCCCGCCACCTCACAAAACAGTTCCCTTCGGGAAAGAAAATGACGTTCATCCCTCGGCTGCGGACGGGTCCGCGCCTCGGTGGGACGTCCACGTTCTCGCCCCGTGCCAAAACAGTTGGGCTCGGAAGTGTGAGGACAGGAAGAACGTATCCCTTCCCCACCTTTCCAAGCCGCCACATTTTGTCCAAAGTCCAAAGGTACAGACCTTCGAGGCGAAGATGGGCGGTAGCCCCTTGGCCGCGGACCCGCGCCCCCGCGGGCTCCCGACGTTCTCGCCCCTTGCCCTAGTAAAGAACTTCCCGCAAGATGCGACACATTCCACCCAGAAAAGACAATTCCCTCCTCACGCCAACCCCTTAATCGTTACTCATTAATCGTTAATCGTTAATCGTCACCTCCCCCTATCTCCAAAAACAACACATCCAGCAACAGGCGTTTGTTGATGGGGCGGCGTAGGTAGCGTTCCGTTTCCAGGGCTCGGTTGAGGATATGCCGCACCTTTGCCTCAGGTAACCGGCGGCTCCACGCCAGGATCGTCTCTCGCTTGTCCACGTGATGTATCATATCCTCACGGCCCGTTTGGGCCATTAAGATATCGCGAAACCCACTTTCGAGCAACTTCACGCGGAGGACGAGTTGTTCTTCCTCCAGGCGGGCCCATGTTTCGGCCAGTTGCAGGCGACGCCAGCGACTGGGGTTCTCCAGGAGCTCGTCCACGATCTGGAACACTTGGTCTCGTTCCTCCCAGTACGTGGCATCTTGGGCCAGGCGCAACGCCAGACCCGGCCGTCCGCCGGATACCCGGGCCAGGAGTTCCGCGCGTTCGGAGGGGATGTCCAACCGGTCCACCAGCGCGTCACGCAGCTCCTCCTGGGGCACCGGACGAAGGTGCAGCACCTGACAGCGGGACACCAACGTGGGGAGGATGGCATCCTCCGCGGGCGCGGTGAGGATGAGGATTACATGCGCCGGGGGTTCCTCCAGCGTCTTCAGGAGCGCGTTGGCCGCGGCCGGGTGTGCACGTTCCATGTGAGACAGGATGAAGACGCGATAGGGGGCCTCCACCGGTCGCCGGCTGGCCTCCCGGGTCACCTCCCGCACCTGTTCCACCCGCAGGAGATGCCCCTCCGGTTCCACCAAGCGCACATCCGGATGGATGCCCGCGGCCACGTGTCGACAAGCCCGACATTGGCCACACGGCTTCTCTTCGGATTCGCATAGCAAGGCTTGCGCCAGGGTGAGCCCTAGGGTGGTCTTCCCCACCCCTTCCGGGCCGGTGAAAAGGTAGGCGTGACTGAGCTGTCCACTTTGAATGTGGTGGCGGAGGATGTCCACCGCCCACCCGTGTCCGATGATAGGCCAACTCATGGTGCGTTTTCCACGGCTTGGAGTACCCGCAGGTTCTGTTGGGCTATTTCGGGCCGTTGGGTCGCCCGGATCGCGTCGGCCAGCGCGGCCAGGGGGTAAATGTCCAGGTGCTGGAGGGCTTTGAAGAGGACCAGCGCGGTCTCGTTCTGGCGGGTGACCCGGATGCCCAGGGATTTGGGGTCGATGACGACTTTCCGCGCCCGGGTCGGCACATCCGCAAAGGACGGCGTGACAAAGAGGAGGTGTTCCTCCCCCATGCGGTCCAGGTAGTGGCGCACCTTGGCCAACCCTTCCTCCGCGACGACAAGGAGGGCGTCCGGCGTCTCAATGCCGGTGTAGAGGATTTCCTCCGGGCTCAGGATGAGCTCGCTGACGCTGTGGCCCGTCATCACGGTGACGGGGTAGTCGTCCCTTTGGGTGGCCCAGAGCCCGCTGAGCACGCCCGCGGTGGCCGCGGTGCGCACGGTGGAGCGCACTTTCCCCCCGGCCCGGCCGGCTACGACCAGGCGGAACGGTTGCTCCAGCCGGGATGTGTAGCGGACTTCCAGGCCGCGCGGGCTCAGAGCGAGGGCCTTGCCCTGTTGCGCGTGCGCGCGGTCCCACTGGCTTTGTGCGAACTCGGGCCGCTCTTCCCGGTGAAGGAGGCCCGTGGGGAAGCCCAACTCCTCCTGGGTGGCCAGGAGTTTCTTCTTGTTGAACGTGTTGTTGGGCACAAAATACGCGGTGCACAACTCCCAAATGTCCAGGAGCGCGAACCCCGGGTGTTGGATGGCTTCCGCCAAATGCTGGGGCAAATCCTTGTCGAACATGGTGCCCCGCCACACGTAGGTGGCGCCGTTGACGGCCACAGTACGGGCCACATCCAGAGGGCGTTCCATGTTTCCATCCCGGGTGGTTGCGGTCCGCGCTCCGATGGGGGTGGTCACCGAATGTTCACCTCCGGTCATGCCGAAGTTCAAGTTGTTGAAGAGAAGCACGGTGATGCCGATGTTGCGACGGGCCGCGTTGATCAGGTGATGGCCCCCGATACCCGCGCCGCCGTCCCCCATGAGCACAATGACGGTGAGTTCCGGGTTCATCAGTTTGATGCCCGTCGCGTAGGCCACACTCCGGCCGTGCAGGCCGTGGAACGCGTTGGTCGCGAAGTACTGGTCACTGAGCCCCACACAGCCGATGTCACTGACCAAGACTACTTTATGGGGATCCAGGTTCAGCTGGCTTAGGGCCTTGTCCAGCTGGTTGAGAATCACCCCGTGCCCACATCCGGGACAGAAGGGATATGGGCGTTCGTTGCGATAGGTGGAACGCGCCGTCTGGGCGGGTGTATCGACAGTGATGGTTCCCTGTGTCATCATAACCTCCAGGTTGGTTCACGGGTCGGTATGGGAAGGGATGGAGGGAAGTCCAGGGAAGGGCTCGCGCCTTCCTTGACGTGTCCTCGGGTTGGCATCCTCCACCCCTCACTCGTCCAGGAATTGTTCCGGTGTGATGGGTTCCCCGTCCACCCGGTGAATGCCCACGATCTCCGGGGGAGGGGTACCGGCTTTGGCCGCCTCCCGGTAGGCCAGGCGCTCCACCTCCCGGGTGTATTGCCCCAAGTTGAGCTCCGCAATGACCACGCGTCGCACCCCGCGGAGGGCCTGGGTTAACAGGTTCTCCGGTACAGGCCACAGGGTGTGGAGGATGAGGGTGCGCAAGGGGATGCCCTGAGCCCGCGCGCGGGCCGCGGCCTCTCGCATGGCTCGGGCAGGCGTCCCATACGCGATCCACAGGACGTCCGCGCCCTCATCTGCCTGGTACACGCCCAACTCCGTCTCCTCCCGGTGGTCCATGATCTTGCGCCACAGGTGCTCGTTCAACCGGCCCACCTTCGCGGGGTCCTTGGTGAGAAATCCGTGCTCATCGTGGCTGGACCCGGTTACCCGCAAGATGTGTGGTCCGCCGTAGTGGGCCATGGGAGGCACGCGGTCCACCGGGTCAAAATCCCAGGGCAGGAATGTCTCCTCCGGCCGCCAGCGGGGATCCCGATATCCGGGTGCGGGCGGGGGCGCCAGCGTCCGTTCCCGGACGGGCACCCGTTGGTACGCGTCCAGGTCCACCGTTGTCATGCTCGCGACCAATTCCTTATCCGTGGCCAGGATAACGGGCACGCGGAACCGTTCGGCCAGGTCGAACGCGCGCAATGTCAGCGTGTACGCTTCGGCCACGGAGGAGGGGGAGAGGACGATGAGGGGATATCCGCCGGAGGTCCCCCAGCGGAGGAATTGGATGTCCCCTTGGGCGCCTGTGGTCGCGCCGCCGGTGGCCGGGCCCATGCGCTGGACGTCCACAATGACAAGGGGGGCCTCGGTCATGATGGCCAGGCCGATGTTCTCCGAGTACAGGGAGATGCCCGGCCCGGAGGTTGCGGTCATGGCCCGCGCGCCGCTGAACGTGGCACCGATGCACATGCTGATGGCTGCGATCTCATCCTCGGCCTCCAGCGCGATGCCCCCCACTTTGGGCAGTTCTCGCACCATGTGGAGGAGAATGGGCGTGGCCGGGGTAATGGGGTATCCCGCGAAGAACGTACACCCCGCGTCGATCGCGGCGCGTGCGATAGCTGTTGCGCCGTCGATGTACTCGCGACTCATAAACGTGTGCCTCCTTGTTCACTGGACTTGGGACAGCTAGCCCTGACGGGCGGATACAGTTGAGTAAGGAGTAACGATTGACGATTAACGATTAAGGTGGGCGCACGGCCGTGCGTCCCTACTGTTCGTGAACGGCGATGGGTGGTCATGTCCGACCGCCCCCCCGGGCCAATTTGCAAAGTCCCCTCCGGGGCGCGTGGTGGGCCCCCGGCCGACGCATTCTCCGCGGTTCTCAGTAGCATCTTGGCGGCGGACGGGTCCGCACCTTGGCAGGATGCCGATGTTCTCGCCCCGTGCGGGAAAGGAGTTTTTGGTGGGTGGCCGGCGGGCGAAGCCCG
>JAADDB010000314.1 GCA_013154135.1 Chloroflexota bacterium | reverse complement strand
CAAAAACAGTTCTCCAGGAAAAAATCAATTTCCAAAGCTCAGTTGCAACTCAATAAACTGGCCCACGGACCAGGAAGCGTCCTTGGCCCCTTGATCGCGGACAGGTCCGCACCCTGAGCCTGGCCTCTGTAGGGGCGGGTCTCAGACCCGCCCCTATCTCTTGGCGGCGGACGGGGCCATGGCATAACGAGTAATGAGTAACGATTGACGATTAAAGGGCGGAATGCCGGGTTGGCCCTTCGATGCCGGGCCGCGGGCCAGCATCGAGAAATTGAGGACGGACGGGTCCGTACCTTGACGGAACGCAGTCGTCCTCCCCCGTGCCGAACGTGGGTGGCAGCTGGGCAAAGGAGGCCCCGTTCTCCACCAAGGTCTCCCAGGTCAACACATGGCTGTCATGCCGCGTCCCCTCCCTACAGGTACATGAGCCAGATCCACAGGGTGCCGATGAGAAGGGAGATGAACACGGTCATCACCCCGTACCGGAGGAACATCCCGAACGTCAGTTTGTGCCCACTCCGTTCCGCGATGCTGGCCACGACCACGTTGGCCGATGCTCCCACCAAAGTGAGGTTACCCCCCATATCCGCGCCCAAGGCCAAGGCCCACCACAGCGGACGGTCCGGCATGACAGTGCCCAGGGTTTCCACAATGGGCAGCATGGTGGTCACATAGGGGATGTTATCCACAATCCCCGAAGCCAGGGCCGAGAACCAGAGAATGAAGAGGGTCGTGACTCGGACATCCCCCGCGGTGAGTTTGAGGAGTGCGTGGGCAGCTTGCTCCACCAATCCCACGGCCACTACACCCTCCACCGCGATGAACAACCCCACAAAGAACATCAACGTGGACCATTCCACGTGTTGGAGCACATGGTGCGGATCCTTACGGGTCCAGATGAGGAGTAAGGTGGCTCCGCTCAGCGCAATCGTCGCGGGTTCCAGGTGCAAAAGCCCGTGGAGGAGGAATCCGATAAGGACCAAGCCCAACACCACCAGTGTTTGTGCCAGAAGGGTGGGGTTGGTGATGAGCTCCCGGGTTTCCAGGTGCACAGGACGTTTGCGGTGTTCCGGAGAGATGCGCAGTTCCTTCTGGAACTGGACGGCCATGATACCCACGTAGGCCAGGAGGATGAGGAGCGTGGGCGGACCCATGTTCACCAGGAAGGTGACGAAGTCAATGTTGGCCCGGCTGGCCACCAGGATGTTCGGCGGATCGCCGATAAGGGTGGCCGCCCCACCGATGTTGGAGGCCATTACCTGAGTGATGAGGAAGGGGATGGGACTCACATCAAGGGTGGTGGCCACGAACAGGGTCACCGGAGCCATGAGCACCACCACGGTGACGTTGTCCAGCAGGGAAGAGGCCAACGCGGTGATGAGGGCGACCAGGATCATCACCCGCAAAGGGTCCCACCGCCCCAGACGGACGGCTTGGACGGCCATCCACTGGAACACGCCTGTCTCGCTCATGAAGTGGGCGATGACCATCATGCCCGTGAGGAGGAAAATGACGTTGAGGTCCACCGCGTGGAACGCCTCCTCCTGGGTCAAAATGCCCGCGAGGATCATCAACAGCCCGCCCATCAGCGCGGCGGTCGTGCGGTGGAGGCGTTCGCTCACAATGATGGCATAGGTGAAGAGGAAAATCGCCCCTGCGAGCCAGGTGGTGTTCATGTTCCCTTCTCCTCTTCGTTCTGCTGACTCCGCATGCACACGCTCATGAGCTCCAGCAGGTTAATGTAGCCGATGACGTGATATCGGTCGTCCACTACGGGCAAACCGGCCAGGTGCCGTTCGTGCATGACGTGAAACGCGTGGGCAATGGAATCGCTGACTTTCACCCATGCGGGTTCCTGCATGATGTCCGCGGCTTGACGGATGTGTGTGTGCCGGGCGAATTCCTCCACCTGCTCCAAATCCGTCATGTGACTGAGGAATTCTTCGGGAAAGTAGGTGATGAGGAAGGCGTCCGCGAGGGTGAAGACGTCGATAAGCCCGACCAGCCGGTCGACTTCGTTGACCACCGCGACCACTTGGACGTCCGCGTGGGATAGCATGACTTGGATGACCCGCTCCAGGGGGTCGTCCACGCGCACGACCGCGGGGACGAGTTTCAGAACATCCATGATGTCGGCCACGGTCTTATGAGCCAGTCCTTCGCCCTTCGGCTGGGGGGGAGGTGGTTCGGATTCGGGGGATCTGTCGCTCCACTTTTTCAGGCCCAGGGCCCGCGACACAGGGACGACGAAAAGGATGCCGCTGTGGGGCCGGTCGAACCCGTCCACCACTTCATCCGCTTCTGCGATGGCCCGTTCCAGGAGCACATCGTCGTCAATGAGGCTGAGGAGGGTACGCTGTTGGGCTTCTCCTTCAAAGAGCCTCCCCAGACCGCCCAGCCCCATACGGCTCAGCCAACTCTCCGCGCGGTAGCCCCCCACACTGTGGAGCAACGTCACCCCGGGCACACCAATGCGTTTCCAGGCGGCCATGAGTGCTGGGAGCTTGTCCACATCCTCCAGGATGACCACCAACAAATTGGCCATGATGTTCCTCCTTTAGCCTCTTCAACGCGCGCCTGTTGTCCGGATCAGGGATGGAACAGAAGAACTGGATTGGCCAACACAACTTTGGACCACCGACGGGTCCACGCCCGACGTTCTTGTCCTGGGGCAGTGGGGGCGCACGGCCGTGCGCCCCCACTATTTACAACCCTACTTATTCCGCCGACTTCGACTCCCCACTCCCTTAATCGTTCCTCCCTACGATTTCATCTTGCCCAAGCTCACCTCGTCCTCCAGCCGCCCCCTTAATCGTTACTCGTCAATCGTTACTCTTTACTCCTAAAACCCCCGTTCTTCCCGGATCATCCGGTCAATCTCGTAGACCATCTCCTGCTGTTTGCGCCAGTATTCGGGATTCCGTTGGGCTTCCAGCTCTTCCAAGGTCTTACCCTGCTGCTCGATCCAGGTGTAGTACTTGAGATTATGCCATTGGTTGTGCGTGTCCCGGGTTCCTTCCTTGATCCAATCCAGCTTCTGGTTGCGGAAGACCAACTCCGTGCGCACGGTAGCCTCCACCTCGTCCATGGGACCGTACTGTTCGGTCATCTGTTGCATGACCGAGCGGTACCGGTCGATCGCGTCGGTGAGCACGGTGACGATCACGTCGTCCTTGCCCAACTCGTAGAATTTGGCCGTCTTGATCGCGCCCATCACATTGGCCACGCCGCTGATGCCGAAGATCTGGGCCATCTTCATGACCTTTTCCTCGGGGATGCCATAGCGTTCCATGAGAACCTTCCAGCCCGCCTCTTCGGTGAGGAGTTGGAGCCCCTTCTTGGCCTCCAAGTCGTCCACGGCCATGATAGCATCCATGTTCCAGACGTTGTGAATCCAGGTGACGTGCTTGTCCCCGATGCCTTGGATGTCGTGGGCGCCGTAGCCGTTCCAGTAGAGCGTGGGGCATTGGATGGGTTCCACGCCCACGATCTTGTGGTCCGGCCACTCCTGCTTCAACCGATCCCCCGCGGCAATGGTCCCCGCGGACCCCATGGCCGAGACAAAGGCTGCCACTTTGCCCTTGCCGATGCCCTTCTTCTGGAGCTCGGCGGCTAATTCGATAACGGTGTTGCCTGTCACGTAATAGTGGAACCGGTAGTTGCCGAACACCTCGAACTGGTTCAACACGCGGATGTGTTCCGGATCCTGGCGTCGCAGCTCCCACGTCTTGTCGTAGATTTCCTTCACGTTGGATTCGGAACCAGGGGTCGCGATGATTTCGGCCCCGTACTGGCGGATGATCTCGAAGCGTTCCTTGCTCATCTCTTCCGGGAGGATGACGATGGAGCGGAAGCCCATGCGACAGCCTACCCACGCGCCGCCAATGCCGTAGTTCCCTGTGCTGGGCCACACGAGGATGTGTTTGTTGGGATCCACTTCTCCCAGCAATTCCTTTTCCACCAGAACCGAATAGGTAGCGCCGACCTTGTGGCTCCCGCTGGGGAAGTCTTTGGCGTAGATAACCACAATTTCCGCGTCCACGCCGGTGAGTTCATGGGGCAGGACCATGTGGTAGATTTCGTCGTTCTCGTCCCGCCAGGTGATGTTGTACAAGTTGATGGGGTTTAGGGGGTCCTTCTTCTTCATCTCGATGGCCTTTTTGCGGATGTGGGCCGGGATCTTCCACGGGTGGAGCATTTCTTCGAACGTGGGGCCCACCACCAGGCCATGTTTGCCGATGACCTCTGGGGGGATATCCGATCCGACAACTTCCTTGTGCAGCTCATGCTTCTCAGCCATGATAATCTCCTCCGTTTTGGAAATTGAACGCGATCACGGCTATTTTATCACAACTCCAC
>JAADDB010000158.1 GCA_013154135.1 Chloroflexota bacterium | reverse complement strand
GTCAGGGCCAAATGCGAAAACTTTGCGAATGTAAGACTCAGCAAGCCATTGGGCGCCGTTGCTTGGAAGCACCCATTGACCATCTTTATCGATTTCAGCCTGATAGACAGGGATAGGTGGAGAACCGCCCACCTCAACCGACACCGGCGCGGCAGGATCATCGGGCGGTGTACCTGGTTGTGGCGTAGGTGGCAAAGAGGGCGTCGGCTTTAGAGCCGGCGAAGATGGTACAGGGGTTGGGGACGGCGACGGTGTAGCCGTGGGTGTAGGTGACGGTGTAGCCGTAGGTGTAAGTGACGGTGCAGCCGTGGGGATAGGTGTAGGCGCAGCAGCCCGAGCTCGAGCATAGCGGCGTATCGCTACAACCCCTAATGTCAATGCAAGAATACCGAAGACTACCCCGCCCATGAGCGCCAGCTTTTTCCAGGTCGGCCATTCCGCCATTTCCGCTCGGTCGGGCATTCGTAACCCCCCTAGGACTTGCTTTTGTTCGCGGGCTGGGGTTTCAGGCGTTTCCAGGATGGCCCGGACTCCCGGGTGATTCGGGTCCACCCGGCCTACCGCGGTCTCCGATACGGGAAACACGCCCTGGTTCCGGGC
Source organism: Chloroflexota bacterium (assembly GCA_013154135.1). Taxonomy (GTDB): domain Bacteria; phylum Chloroflexota; class Anaerolineae; order JAADDB01; family JAADDB01; genus JAADDB01. The sequence continues at coordinate 3,763 of JAADDB010000158.1, read as the reverse complement.
CCGCTCCAGGAGCTGTTCCACTACCCGAAGGCGGTCATGAGGCGAAACCGCGCCTTGTTTCCGATATTGACGCTGAAGGTAGGCCTGAAACGCGCTGCTCATGCCCCAGTCCTCGCCATGAAGACGTTTTCACGTCCCCGGAAGGCGTGATAGGTCTTTCGAACTGCCCAACGGCCAGCCCGATAGGCTTGGCGTCCGGTCCAGCGCCCCCCTGTATAAAGTAATTCTCCCGCCACCGCGCCGAAGGGGGCTACTGTGGGTAGCCCTCCAGCCAAAGCGACCGACCCAACAATCCCGGCCGCCACGCCCGGACGGCTCAATACAGAGCCCATAGGACTTTCCGCTATCCCCGTCATGAGCCCAACGCCCATCAGGGTTGCTCGGGCCAACCCTCGTTGTACGGTTTGGGTACTTCCTCGTACCTCCTGAAATTGGGCAGCACCGGTAACTGCACTGGTGATAGAACCGACCAGAAGCAACGAACCGGTGAACAAATCCAGGGATAAATGCGAAAACTTTGCAAAGGTGATCAGCATCAGGGTCATCCAGATGAACCAGGTGACCACCGCAGAGAGTTCACTCCCGGCCAGGGAAAGGTTCTGAACCCAGCCACTGGTGATCTTCAGAAAGACCCCTAGAAAAATGGTCATGGCCACCACGCCCAGCCAACGGTGGACCACTCGCAGTACCAGGGCCTCACCAAAGGAAAACAGCGCCAGGGGCAGGGTGGCCAGGAACAAGACAATCAAAAGCAGGCTGGCCAAGGTCAGGGCAATAAAGGCCACGGCCACAAAGCCCAACACAATGACCCCATACATCCCAACCGAAGACCAGAACATAGCCTGGAAGGCCCCCGAGCGTCGACGCTCCATGCTTTGTGGGGTTTCTAATGCCCAGTCGGCTTCCCAGAAATTAAAGATAACTTCTACTTTCCTTCTTTCAAATTCGGGTTCTGGGAAAAAAGCTTGTTTGAAGCCCTGAGGCACTCGGAAATTCAAGTCGAGTTGGGCCTCGGCTTGAGTGGCCCGCCAGGGTTCCAAAACCAGGTGTTGCAGCGCACCAGCCGGATTTTGGCCGCCCATACCCAGGATGGCTTGCAGCATGGCCACCCGGGTATGTTCGAACAGGGAAATCACGTTGTACCCGGCGGCCTCGCTGCCCGCAAACAAACCCAGAATCAAAGCCGCCCAGATGAACACCCGGTCAATGCGAACGGGGCTGCCCCGCATGAGGAAGGGAAAAACCATGGTGAGCCCGGCGATGGCTAGCGCAATATAAAGCAGGCCGTTCTGACCCAGCATGATGCTTTGTAACGTCTGGGGCATAGTGGTTTGCAGCTGTTGCAGGGTAGTATCGACCAGCTGCGTGCTCCAATCATTCCCCAGGACGGTCTGGATGACGAACAGAGCAAATCGGGTCAAAAACCATTCCACAGTGGAGATTACGTACACGCTTCCCACGCCGAGGGAGAGCGCGGAACGTTGAAGGAAATTGCTGACCCACTCGCCAAAAGGTACCACGTTGTCGCTCTGGTCGGCCAATGGGGCAGAAGGTGTGGAGGCAGCGGCCACAGGCGCAGGAACCGCTCCCGCCCATGCCTGGCCCGTTATGAGGAAGAGCAACCCTGCTGCCAGGGTGAGGGAGAGCATCCAGCGCTTCATCGATGCCGCCTCCAGTACCACCCCATAAGGGCCAGCAACAACGCCAGGCCCAGCCCTACCCAGGGTAGATATCGGTGCCATCCCGGACGGACCTGAAGCCCCACGCCTTTATCACCTCCAAGGGGGGCAGACTCGCGACCTTCGTGTAAATGGTCGATGTTGAGGTATATATGAATGGGGCCACCAGGCCAGAGCAGGCTGCGCCCGCCCCGATCACCCACCTGGAGCACGCCCCGAAACATGCCCGAGGGGTCCCTGGGCGCATCGTCAGGAAGCGGGATGCTGCATGTCCCTGACGCGTCGGTCTGGCAGGAGCCCACACGCACCCGGTACGCGGTCTGCCCGCGGATGTCGTAGAGATACAGGACGACCTGCACGCCCTCCACCGGGTGCCCGGCATCATCTTGTACATGGGCCCACACCATAGTGGTCGCTGATAGAAGAACCAAAAACCCTAGCACCCAAGCGTTCATCGCGTTCCCTTCCGTTGCTCGCGTAACGCATCTGAGTAGGTGTCGCACATGTGCGGCGCGGGGTCGATGGCGCCATCCGGCTCTCTGCCGTCCTTGGGCGCATTGATTTGATAATGAAGATGAGGCCCTGTAGAGGCCCCGGTGTTGTCAATCAGCCCCAAAACTGTTCCCGGCTCGACAATATCCCCCTGCTTAACCAGCACCTTCTTGAGGTGCATATACGTGGCCGTCCACCCGGAGGGGCGATCCTCGTACCAGCAATACCCGCCTACCACACCGTCGCCGTTTTGGTCGCCGTAAAAGCACTCCCGAAATTCGTCGGAGCTCTCGTTTTCTTCACACTCGCATACCTGTACGGGAACCAGAGCCTCTATGCGCACATAATTCCCCATGCCGTAATTCCACTGAGGCGGCGTGGTTTCGACGGCCCATATCACCTTTGCCTTCGCCGTGGCGACCACCTCTGCCCCGTCAATAGAACCTTCCGTTGTCCAGTCAATACGAGCGATGTCAATGCCCCAATGGGTATAGCCCACAAAGTAATCAGGGTCGCAAAACCAGGCAGAAATAGTGTTCCAGTTACATTCGAATTTTTTGACTGGCCAGCCCCGGAAGGGGTTCTCTGGCCAGAAGCGCCCGATGTATTTGCAATTCCCCCGCGTGGGAGGCACGCCAATGCTGTCCCATCCGGAGACGTCCCGATATCTTGGGTCGAAAAAGATTTTGCTCTCCGGGAACAGGGTATACATCAGCCCCAGGGCGAGGGCCATTCCCAGGAGCAGGGGAAACACACATCCCCACCGAAGAAGCCGCTTCATGGCTGTACCTCCGGCAGCGTGACCGGAAGCAGGGGGTAGGGCGCCTGAAATTGCACCGTGATGTCTTTGCTGACCTTCTTGGGAATCTGGACCTGGGCCGATCGGTACAGGTGGGCCACCTCCACATATAGCGTTTTATCCTTCCACCCATCCGGGATGCAAAACACGGCCAGGCCCTGGTAGGTAAAGCGTTCGGCCAGAACCGAGAAGTACACATCCATCACCGTCACCCGGACAAAGTCCACGCCTTCGTTTCGAGAAATCAGGCCGTCCCGATTCTGGTCGGTGTAGACCTGAACGACCAGGGCCGGAACCGAGCACTGAACCGGACCGTAGGGGATGGCATCCCACCCTCCCGATGGCATCACCACGTCGGAGCCCAGGAACATATCTGCGGAAGACATGGGCCCGGGTGTATCCGCGGGCGTGGTATTCGGGGGATTTCCAAAGTCGGTGCCTCCGGGAGCAGCGTTGGAGCCGTCTCCGGAGTCATAACCCGGGCCATAAATCGAAGTGGGGGTTGGGGTGACAGTGATCGTAGGGGCGGGCGTGCCTGTAGGAAGTACGGTCGACGGTGTTGGAGAGGGCATGGGGGTCCAGGTGCCCGTCGGCGTATTCGTCGGCGTAGCTGTGTTGGTCGGCGTTGGGGTGGCAGTCGGCGTGGCCGTGTTGGTCGGCGTCGGCGTGAACGTCGGCGTGTCTGTCGGCGTCGGGGTCGGCGAGGGTGTGGGGGTCACAAGGACGTCATCCGGGCACACCGAACCCCCCAACTGGCAAGCTTCCTCGGGTGCAATGATACGGACCCGAGCAT
>JAADDB010000307.1 GCA_013154135.1 Chloroflexota bacterium | reverse complement strand
TGTGTTGGCGTCTCGTGCATTCACTAGCGCCTTGCCAGAATTCGCGATCTTTTGGCGTATGACAATTAAGGGGTAGATTGTCGGGATGGGCCTTTGATGCTAGGCTGCCGGGAGAAAGTCCCCAGCGGGGATGTTCGTCCCAACGGTGTTTGATAACGGAGGAGGTGTTCATGGAGCGTGTGGAAGGTGTGGTGGCTCGGGTGCGTGGGCCGGTGGCCGATGTGCTTCTGCCCGACGGCCGGGTGGTGCCCGCGGTGCCCCGCGGGGCGTTGAAGCGGGAACGTCGGGGCACTCTCCTCGCGGTCGGGGACCGGGTGGAGGTGGTGGAACGCCGGGATAAGGACACGTGGGTGATCGAGTCCATCGCCCCTCGCCATCGAGCTCTGGTACGGCGTTGGCCCAATACCCGAGGCCGGGTGGATGTGATCGTGGCCAATCCCGACCAGGCTTTGTTCATGTTCGCGGTGCGAGATCCTCATCCCCGTCTCCAAATGCTGGACCGTTTGTTGATCATCGCAGAGGACAACGACATCCCGGCCGGGGTGATAGTCAACAAGCTGGATCTGGCCGATGAGGAGGAGGCGCGCGAGCTGTTCCGTGACTACGAGGCGGCCGGCTACCCCGTGTTCTACATGTCCATCGCGGAGGGGCGCGGTCTGGAACCCGTGCGGGAATATGTGCGGGGGAAGATGACGGTGCTGGCCGGCCCTTCTGGTGTGGGAAAATCCAGCCTGATCAACGTGTTGGAGCCGGGGGTGATGTTGCCCACGGGGGAGATCAGCCGCAAGTGGCGGCAAGGACGGCACACAACGGTGATGGCTCAGCTCATCCCACTTCGCGAAGGAGGGTACGTGGTGGATACGCCCGGACTTCGTGAAGTCGGTCTGTGGGGGATTGACCTGGAAAATTTGGATTATTACTTCCCCGAATTCCGCCCTTACCTGGGTAAGTGCAAGTTCAACGATTGCCGCCACCTCAACGAACCGGGGTGTGCGGTCCTCCAGGCGGTGGAGGAAGGGAAGATCAGCCCCCGTCGCTACGAGAGTTATGTGAATATTCTCCTGAGCGGAGGGGAGTGACGATTGACGATTAAGGTGGGGCTGGGGGGCATGTAAGGCGCTCTGTTTGGAGGCGACTCCCGTCGTCAGCAAACGTCTCCCCTCATCCTTGGCCCATGGTTCGGGGCCCATGACTCACCCGGCCCATGGTCAGATGACGGTAGATGGCCACACTTTCCTCGGCAATGCGCGCGTGGGTGAAGTGGGCCAACACCCGTTCCCGACCTTTGCGCGCCAACTCCCGACGCAGGGCCGGATCCTCCTGGAGGTGGCGCAGGTGTTCGGCCAACGCGTCCACATCCTCCTCCGGGAAGATCAACCCCGCGTCCCCAATGACCCGGGGGATCTCGCCGCAGGTGGAGCCCACCACCGGGATCTCGCAGGCCATGGCCTCGATGAGCACCCGGCCAAACTGCTCCTTCCACGATGGCCGGGTGCGTGAAGGCAATACCAACACGTCGAAGGCATGGTACACCCGCGGCATCTCCGTGCTGGGCACCCGCTCCTGCCAGCGGACTCGGTGGTCAATGCCCAACTTCCGCGCCAGACGCCGCAAGCCCTTACCCGCCTTTCCCGACCCCACAATGTGTACCCGCCAGTCCCCCGACAGCTGGGCAGCAGCCCGCAGGAGGATGTCAACGCCCTTCTCATGGATCAACCCGCCCGCGTAGCCGATGGTGAACGGCCGTTCGGGATCCCGCCACTCCGGGTGCGGGGCGAACACCTCCGGATCCACGCCGAACTGGGGGAGCACGCGGATAGGCCCTTTATACCCCTTACGGCGCAACACCCGCAAGGCATCCTCGTTGCCCGCGATGGCAAAGCGCGCGTGCTCGTAGACAAACCGTTCGAACATGGAAAAGGGGAAGGGATATTTGCGATAAATATTCTGCCAGGTGAAGAACAGGGTTGGGATATTCAACTCCACGCCGTAGCGGAAAGCCAACCACGTGGCCACGTTGTACGGCTCCTCATCCACGTGAAACACATCGGGCTGGAGTTCGGTCAAGTGCCGGCGCAAGGTGGGGTAGAAGTGTAAGTGATAGGAACCGGCCAGGCGGATGGGGAGCACTCGGAGCTCATACCCTTCCACATGGGCTCGTTCCAGGGGTTGAAATCCCCGCTTATCCCGCCAGTAGGGCGGGACCAGGACGGTGAGGTCGATGTCTTCGTAGCGGGCAATCTCTTCCAATTTTTTTTGGTACGTGCCAACAATACAGGCCTTGGAAAGGATGACCACGCGCATCGGATTTAACGGTCCTCAGGTGAAGTAACAGGAGAGGAAGTGGGGGAACCGTACACCCATGTCGCGAACAGGTCTTGTACATCCTGACCACTGACATCTTCGATGACGCGTTGGAGGTCCTTCGCCGTGGCCAGTCGGTACCGATACCGTTCCAGGTAGGTTTGGAGCACCCGTTCGAACATTCGGTCGCCCAGGCGATGGCGCAAGGTGTGGAAGAAGAGGGCTCCCTTGCCGTAGACAATGATCTCGTAATTGTCCCGGGTGTACGCGCTAGCCGGCAAGTCGAGCGGAGCATCCAGGCCTTTGCGGCGAATGTATTCCAAGGGAAGCTCCCATCGGTTGTGCAGAACCGCGTCTGCATCATCTCGTCCGTAGATGTCTTGGTAGTAGTAGTAGGTGCTGTACTCGGTCAACCCCTCATCCAGCCAGGGCTCCTGGATCTGGTCGTTCCCCACCTGGTTGTACCACCACTGGTGTCCGACTTCATGGGCCACGAGGAATTCCAACTTCCGCTGTTCTGGCCCGTAGAGATCCCGCCCGAGTTGGGTGAGGAGGGGGTATTCCATGCCCCGGTTGAGGAGCATGGCCGAGGCGATGTCCATCTTGGCAAAGGGATAGGGGCCGAAGTGACGGCTGTAGACTTGTAAGGCCGCGGCCGCGTAGTTGAGCGCGGCTTCTCCGGTGTCCTCATCCCCCAGGAAGTAGTAGGAACGCACCAGAATGCCGTTTACCGTACGCTGTTTCACCTCGTACAGGGGGCTGAGCATGAAGGTGAATTCCCGCGCGGGGCCGCTGACCAGCTCATACGTCACGTCTGTGGAGGTGGTATACGTCTGGGTCGCGCTGACCACCGCGCTGCTCACCACCGTCATAGTGGCCGGCACGGTGAGCCACACGTGGTAGAAACTGCTCTCCGCGACCAACGTATCGCCCAGAGGGATGCCATCCTCCACCCGCCATGTGCCGTCATCGTTGGGAACGGCCAGCACAGGGTAGGAAAGGGGCATGTTGAGGAGGCCGTCGTACTCCCCGAAGAGCCAATAACCGTCCAGGTTCCACGTGCGGTAATGGGTAGCAAAGGTCACGTCCAGGGTGATGGAATCCCCGGGTTTGAGGAGCTGGGGCAAGAGCCCGCGCAGGGCCGTGTGCGTTTGGTTGTAATCAAAGGGAAGGGGGGAACCGTCGCCCAGGAGTTGGGAGACCTCCATGCGGCCCCCGTAGTGCAGGAGATTGGGATACAGGCGGAGGACTATTGAATCCCAACTGGCCGATGTGCGATTGGTCAGGCGGATGTGGGCAGTCCCTTGCACCACCCGCTGCGCCAGGTCCACGGTTTCGCGCAAGCGGTAGGAGGGGGCGTCGGCCAGCGCGGGGAGGGAGAGTTGGGAGGTGTAGGGGGGGCGCATGGCCTTTCGCTGGTCGGGCCAGGGCGGGGTGGGCGCGGGATGAGCCCGGCATCCGAACAATCCGAACAACAGGGCGACCAAAAAGATCCCCAGGGAGAAAAGCCCCCAAGAGAGGGGCTTGTGAATTGTCCTCCGGGTATTATCGTGCGCGGCCATTGATGCCAGGGCTCCTAACCGTCACTTACATGTGGTGAGGGAAGTATACCCCAAATCCCCAAAAGGCCAAAAGGCGACAGATGCGCAACAGAGGCTCGGCGACCTGGGCAGGCGCACTGCCGGGCGCCCCTACCATTCGTATAGGGCGATGTGTGGTCATGTCCGATCTCCCGGGGCTAAATTGGGGAAGCCCCCTGCGGGGGTTCTGGAATGTGCCGGCATAGAACACGGAAGTACACGGATGCACACGGATTGGCGGCGGACGGGTCCGCACCTTGGCGGGGCGCCGAGGTATTCGCCCCGTGCATAGAGAGAGTTTTGGGTGGGTAGGCGGCGGGCTTCGCCCTCCGGCCACCCACCAAAAACAGTTCGCCAGGGAAGAATCAATGCAAAGCTCAGTTGCAATCCAATACATTGGCCCACGGAACAGAAAGCGCACCTGTGGGGTGCGGAGTGCCCCCCTGGCCCTTTGGGTGCGGACGGGCTCGCGCCCTGTCCCTGG
>JAADDB010000030.1 GCA_013154135.1 Chloroflexota bacterium | reverse complement strand
ATTTTCCAAAACAACAGGGCGCTTTGACAGAAGTGTACTTCTGCCCTATAATGTGACGCTTGGTGCGAAGGACACATCTTAACAAACAGTGCCGCCGGTACAAGTCCCGACAAGCGGGCGCGGCACGAGGAGGACGTATGTACGCAGTTATTGAGACAGGTGGCAAGCAATATCGTGTGAGTCCGGGCGACCATATTTTGGTGGAGAAATTGCCCGGTGAGGCCGGCGATTCTATCGTCTTCGACCGCGTGCTCTTGGTTGTGGACGATGGAGAGGTGCATATCGGTCGGCCGGTCGTGGAAGGTGCACGGGTGGAAGGAACCTTGATGCGCCAAACCCGAGGACGGAAAGTCATTGTCTTCAAATTCCGGCCCAAGCAACGCTATCGTCGCAAGAAGGGCCACCGGCAATATTATACGGAAGTGCGGGTGGAACGAATTACGATGCCGGAAGCGACAGCAACGGATACAGAAGAGGAGGGTTGATATGGCTCACAAAAAGGGCGGCGGCTCTACACGAAACGGTCGAGATTCGGAAAGCAAGCGCCTTGGCGTCAAGCGCTTTGATGGCCAGTTCGTGCGCGCGGGGACAATTTTGGTGCGCCAGCGGGGCACCCGTTTTAAGCCCGGCCACAACGTGGGCATTGGCGGTGACTACACCCTTTTCGCCAAGGTGGATGGTATTGTGAAGTTCGAACATGTCACGAAGAACAAGAAACGGGTCAGTGTGTACCCTGTTTCCGCATAACGAGGGAATGAACCATGCGTAAGGGAATTCATCCAACATACTACGAAGAAGCGACGGTAATCTGCGCGTGCGGTAACACGTGGACAACGGGTTCAACGGTGGAAGTCATCCGTACGGACGTGTGTTCCGCGTGTCATCCCTTCTTCACAGGCGAGCAGCGCATTGTGGACACAGCCGGTCAGGTGGAACGCTTTATGCGCCGCCTGAAGGCCAAGGAAGAACGGGTTGCCCAACTGCGGGCTCAACAAGAGGCGTATCGCCGTCAAAAGGAAGAGGAACGCAAGCGCCTCCGCCGAGGGGATATCGAAAGCTAGATTGCCGATGGGCGACTTATTGCCTATTCCAAACATGATTATCTCCGTATAGGGCGACCTTAGGGTCGCCCTATACGCGTCTCCCCTTAGGGAAATTGTCCGAGCCACATCCACGGTGGACTAGACCCATAAGCTAAGCGCAGGAGGAGCACCCATGTACCACCATTCCACATCCGGCTGGATCGAGGTGATCTGCGGAAGTATGTTCTCCGGCAAGACCGAAGAGCTCATCCGCAGGGTCCGCCGAGCCCAAATCGCGCGCCAAAAAGTCCAAGTGTTTAAGCCTTCCTTGGACATTCGTTATACCCAAGACGCGGTTTCCTCGCACAACGGAATGGTCTTCAAAGCCGAAGTCGTCACCTCGGCAGAAGAACTCCTGGCCCGAGTGCACCCGGATACAAATGTGGTCGCCATTGACGAAGTCCAATTCTTCGGCTGGGATATTGTCGATGTGGTGGATGCCCTGGCCGACCGGGGGGTACGGGTGATCTGCGCCGGTCTGGATCTGGATTTCCGTGGGGAACCCTTTGGCCCTATGCCTCTGCTCATGGCCCGGGCCGAACAGGTGGATAAGCTACACGCCATCTGTGTCCGCTGTGGGAACGAGGCCAGCCGCACGCAACGCCTCATCAACGGCCGTCCAGCCCACTATGATGACCCGGTCATCCTGGTCGGCGCGCAGGAGTTCTACGAGCCCCGCTGTCGAGCTTGTCACGAAGTCCCGGGGCGACCGGGCATCGGCGGGGGATCCGAGGAACGTGGGGACTGAGGGGGCTCCGCGGCGATAATCGCCTCAACCAGGGCTTGCACCTTGGGATCACGCCATCGCCGTTGATTGGCGAGCAACCGATGCCCGCGGAAGGGGCGTCGGATTTCCGCTGGAGTGATGTTTCCTTGCACGGACATCCGTGAAACATCCCCCTGGCCCAGCCCTGCCATGGCCGCGTAGTACAAGTACCCCACCTCGTCCACAGGAAACCCCATGCTATCTGCCATCAACACATCCGCGGCCAGAGCATCCCGGCTCGCGGCCACCACCCGCCAATCCACCCGCGTGCCGTTAGTGGGGCCATCTCCCTCCATAGCCTCCCACCCGTCAATGACACTCACGTGAGGGCGCAGCCCTTGCCATGCCATGTAGAACAGGTTCAGGTGCAAAACGGGGTAACTTTGGTGCATGCGAAACTTGTGGCTCCGGGGCTCATGAGCCATGAAGAAAAAACGAGGCCATTCGAAAAGAGGCCAAGCCTGAACCGAAGCGGGGATCCAATCGTACACTTGTCGGGCCCAGCGCTTCACGCGCACCATGGGAGAACGCACATCCCCGCCACTGCGGATACGCTCCATGGGCGGTGGTTCCGGAGCAAAACGACTGACAATAGCTCCCATGATGAGATTTTTGAGGGATAAGGTGACCAACACAAAATCGTGTGTCTTCGGCGGCCCCACCGCGATCACCAAATCCGCGTCAAAGACAGGTTTAGCCACTTCCAGGTGGAGAGGGGTCAGATGGCGGTCATAAGCAGCCAGCGACACGGTCTCAGCAACGTTGAAATCGAGGAGAGAGACATCCGAATACCGTTCGACCAGCTCCACATATCCAAGGCGGTAGAAAGCAACCCAGGTGTTCTGAGTCGCCGTTCCCTCTCCCACCACTATAGGAGCGGACGTGAACTCCCGCACGCTATCTAACACCGCGCGCAGGGCATCGGGATGGGTGTCTGCGAGGCGTTTGGTGGTGGAGACCAGGTTGGGTTTCACCAGAACAGAGCGAATTTGAGACCAATCCACCGTCTCAAGGGCCCGCGTAGTCGCAGTGCGAACGGTGGTATACCTGTCGTCCAGGCGATAAAGGTGGACAGGGAAGTGGGCAGAGCTGGATTCTCGCATTTATCCTCCCGGCCTACGGTACACGTGTACACTTTGGGCAAGTCCAATGAGCGCCAACATGGTTACCAAGTGACTTCCTCCATAGCTGACAAAGGGGAGGGGAATACCGGTCACGGGTAACAGGCCGACATTCATCCCCACGTTAACGAAGATCTGGAAGAAGAGGATAAGAGCCACGCCCGCGGCCAGAAGACGTCCAAACATATCCCGCGCGGCCAAGCTGATTCGGAGCAAGCGATAAAGGACGAAGAAGAAAAGGGCCAACAAGACCAGACTCCCCAAAAACCCTAACTCCTCCGCTATCACCGGGAAGATGAAATCCGTATGGCGCACCCGCAAGAAATGAAGTTGACTTTGGGTGCCCAACTTGTACCCCTTGCCCACCAATCCCCCTGAGCCCACTGCGATAAGGGCTTGTTTGACGTTGTACACGGCTTGCGGATCCGTATTGGGGTTGAGGAAAACGAGAACCCGACGGCGCATGTAGTCATCCAAGGAAGCCCAGACCAGGGGGAAGGAAAGAACCGTGGCCACGGCCAAGCCGATGATGTAGCGCCAAGGAACGCCCGCGATGAAAAGCAGCCCTCCTGCGAGGAAGAGAAGGCTGATCGTGGTCCCCAAGTCCGGTTGGGCATAGATGAGAGCGAGGGGTGGAAAGAGGATAAGGGCGTATTCCACCAAGGTAGTCAGCCGGTTGAGCCGATCGCGGCGTTGGGCGAGATGATGGCTGAGGACAATGAGCAAAAGCCCCTTGCCCAGCTCCGAAGGCTGCACCTCAATCACGCCCAGGTTAAGCCACCTTTGAGCGCCGCCCCGTACTTCTCCGGTGGCATCAACCAAGAGGAGGAGGGCGATGGTCAGGGCATATAAGGGCCACTGGAGAGGTCCAAGCAAACGGTAATCAAACACCGCGAGGAGCAATAAAAGAACTACGCCCATCGCCCCAAAGATAAGATGGCGACGGGCGTAATCTTCCAGGCCCGGAGAATTGACAGTTGCACTGTCGATCATGGCGGCCCCGAAAAGGACTAACGCTAGGACAGCGCCTAACAGGGCCCAATCCAAGCGCCGCCAGGCATGTAAGTTCATTGGGTCCGATACGAGCTCCCTTTACCGGATGAAGCGAAGCACCTCAGCGGCGCAAAGGGAACTGAGCAGCCAAGAGGACATCACGTCCTTCCTGGCGGAGCTCGAATTGCGCCCGTTCGATGTCGATCTCCACATGTTTGGCGAGAGTGGAGATCATCTCCTGGCGCAAGCGTTGGAGCTCCGCCGCGGAAATACCTGCCCGATCCCGCGCCAAAAGTTGCTGAAGTCGATCCTTCGCAACTTGACTGCTTTGCCTTTGTCGTACAAACAGAGAAGATAAAAGGTTCATGGCCATTTCCTCCAGCGGTCATTGTCGGCGATGATGTTGGCGTTGCTGGCCTGGTG
>JAADDB010000038.1 GCA_013154135.1 Chloroflexota bacterium | reverse complement strand
CGGGGCGATGAGTGGCGAGCACGGGGACGGCTTGGCCCGATCCCAGTTCATCGAACGCATCTTCGGCCCGGAGCTCTACACCGCGTTTCGGGAATTCAAAGGCCTCTTCGACCCGCAAAACCTGATGAACCCGGGCAAGATCGTGGACGCCCCACCCATGACCGAACACCTCCGCTATGGGCCGGACTACCACGTCCGCCTCATCCCCACCGAGTACAACTGGGACGATTTCCTGGGCTTCGACCGGGCGGTGGAGCAGTGTAACGGCGCGGGCGTGTGCCGCAAGGTGGATGTGGGGACCATGTGTCCTACCTTCATGGCCACTCGCGATGAGAAGGACAGCACCCGAGGTCGGGCGAACCTGTTGCGCGCGTGGCTGAGCGGCAAGCCCCTTCACCCCTCGGATGAGGAGGTTAAGGAGGCCTTGGAGCTGTGTGTGGGGTGCAAGGCCTGCAAGTCCGAATGCCCTTCCGCGGTGGACATGAACAAGATCAAGACCGAATGGCTCGCCTGGTACTACGAGACCCACGGTCTGCCCCTGCGCAACTGGGTTTTCGGCCACATCCACCAGCTCAACGCGATTTTGGCACCGGTGGCCCCCTTGGCCAACCGGGTGATGCGCTCTCGGCCCTTCAAGTGGCTGGCCGCGCGGGTCCTCAAAATCCACCCGGAGCGGACTCTGCCTTCCCTCGCGGAGGAGACCTTCCTTTCCTGGTGGAGACGCCGTCCCCGCCGGACCACGCCGGCTCCTCGCGGGCCCGTCATCCTCTTCCCCGACACGTTTCTCACATACAACGACCCCCACCTGGGCAAGGCCACGGTGCGTCTTCTCGAAGCGGCCGGCTACGAAGTCCTCGTCGCGGATAAACGGGTTTGCTGTGGCCGTCCCCTCCTCTCCAAAGGCCTGCTCAAGGAGGCCAAGAAGAACGCAGCCCACAATGTGGCCCTTCTCGCTCCCTACGCGCGGCAGGGGATTCCCATCATCGGCGTGGAACCCTCCTGCATCTTGACCATCCGCGACGAGTATCCCGACCTGGTGCCGGGCGAAGATGCCAAACTCGTGGCCCAACAGAGCATCACCATCGACGAGTTCCTGGCCGACCTCCTCGCCCGCGAGCCCGATGCCCTCCACTTTCACGCGCCGGACCGCCCGGTGTACGTGCACGGTCACTGTCATCAAAAGGCCCTGGTGGGCACCCGGCCCACGCTGGACGCGCTACGAGCGGCCGGATTCCAGGTGGAGGAAATCCCCTCCGGCTGTTGCGGCATGGCCGGGAGTTTCGGCTATGAGATGGAGCACTTTGACCTGAGTTTGAAGATCGCGGAGGACCGCCTGTTGCCCACCTTGCGCGAGGCTCCGGAGGACGCGATCATCGTCGCGGACGGCACGTCCTGCCGCCATCAGATCGCGGACTTGAGCGACCGGGAGGGAGTTCACCTGGTGGAGGTGTTGGCCGCGGCCTTGGTGGACCCAATGGAGGGGTGAAGAGGGTCCGCCAGCGGCCCGCGTGACATTGACATGCCCCTTGTCGTACCGTTACAATAGGATCGGTTGTGCTAAATGAGTCGGCGAGAGCTCGATTTCTCAGTCGAGCCAATGGATGGATTGGACTTTGGACAACCACCAAAACACTCTCCTGGCGCGGGGCGAGAACGTGGACGGCCTGCCGAGGTGCGGACCCGTCCGCGGCGAAGGTGTTGCTGAAGCTTGTTCTCCAGCCAGGGGTGTGGGTCCAAAGTCCCGAATGGATGGAGAAATCTATGGCCACATTCTACTACGGCGGACAAGCGGTCATCGAAGGGGTGCTCATGCGGGGGCGGACAAAAGCCGCGGTCGCTGTGCGCACACCGGATGGTCGCATCCGGGTGCATGAGGAACCCCTTACCGCCCCCATTTACCGTTCCCGATGGGCTCAATGGCCCTTCCTGCGCGGGTTGACCGCGCTGTGGGACGCGTTGATCCTGGGCACGAAGGCTCTTATCTGGTCCGCGGATGTGGCTCTGGAGGAGGAAGCCCGGGCGCAGGGCAAGGAATCGGAGGGGTTTTCCGGCATCATGGCCGGGGGGACGGTTCTCTTTTCCCTGGCTGTGGGCATCGGCCTCTTCTTTCTCCTCCCCTCCCTGGTGACCAAGCTGTTGGACACGTATTGGGGGGATTCCCCTTGGGTGAGTTCTCTGGTGGAGGGTGGGGTCCGCTTGGGACTTTTCCTCCTCTACCTTTGGGCAATTGGTTTGGCCGCGGATGTGCGACGGGTTTTCGCGTATCACGGTGCGGAGCACAAGACCATCAACGCGTTTGAGGCGGGCGCGGCTTTGGTGCCCGAGCAGGTCGCCCAATACAGTCGGTTTCACGTGCGCTGTGGCACGAGTTTTCTCCTCTTTGTGTTGTTGGTGTCCATTATTATCTTTGCACCGTTTCACTTTCAGAACATTTTCTTCCGCCTGCTCTCCCGGATTCTTCTCATCCCTATCGTGGCGATGATCTCGTACGAGCTCATTCGTGTCAGCGCGGCGCGGCCGGAACATCCCTTGCTGCGTTGGCTGATTGTACCCGGCTTGTTGTTGCAACGCCTCACCACTCGGGAGCCCGACTTGGATATGTTGGAGGTGGCCATCGCCGCGTTGGTGCCGGTCCTGGTGGCCGATGGTGTGCCGGTGGAGCGCACCACCGCGGTGTACTCGACGTCGGCCACTCCTGTGGGTGCGGGCCCTTGAGCGAGGATAAGGCGTCATAGATGATGCACCTTCCACGAAGGAGGATGGACCATGTTGAACAAGATCAGCATTATTGGCGCGGGCATGGTGGGTTCCACCACAGCCCATTGGATGGCCGAGCGGGAGCTCGGGGACATTGTGTTGGTGGATATCCCGGAAGTGGGTGATATGCCCAAGGGGAAGGCCTTGGACTTGATGGAGGCAGGCCCCATTTTCGGCTTTGACACCAAGGTGATGGGGACCCACGATTACGCGGATATCGCGGGTTCGGACATTGTGGTGGTCACCGCGGGGATGCCCCGGAAGCCGGGCATGACCCGGGAGGACCTGGTGGGGGTGAACACGAAGATCGTGCGCAGTGTCGCGGAGCGAATCGCGAAGTACGCCCCCGACGCGATTGTCATCGTGGTCACCAATCCCCTGGACACGATGGCTTATCTCACCTGGAAGGTCACCGGTTTTCCCAAGGAGCGGGTGATGGGCCAGGCAGGTGTGCTGGACAGCGCGCGAATGCGCACGTTTATCGCTATGGAGTTGGGGGTGAGCGTGGAGAACACGCACGCGTTTGTCCTGGGCGGCCACGGCGATGAGATGGTGCCTTTGCCTCGCTATTCCACCGTCGCGGGGATTCCTATCACTCATTTGTTGCCCAAGGAGCGCATTGACGCGATCGTGGAGCGTACCCGCAAGGGCGGCGGGGAGATCGTGAAGCTGCTGGGTAAGGGGAGCGCGTTCTACGCTCCGGGCGCGGCTGTGACCAAGATGGTGGAGGCCATTCTCAAGGATAAGAAGCTCATTCTCCCCGCGTCCGCTTACCTGGACGGTGAGTACGGGATGAAGGATATCTTCTTCGGTGTACCTGTAGTGCTGGGGCGCAAGGGCATCGAGCGGATTGTGGAGATCGAGTTGACGGATGAGGAAAAGGAAGCCATGAAGCGCTCCGAACAGCTCATCCGCAACACCATGCGTGTTGCCGGCCTGATCGAGTAATCTCCTGTAACCTCCTGATACCCCAGGGTGGGGAAGAAGTTCCCCACCCTTTTTCTTTTTCCCCCAACACCCTCTTCGCCGGGAAGAAATGCCATCACAATCCAGATGAGTTTTACCCGCATACATTAAAGTATACCAAAGGCAAATTCAATAAAGCAAGACGTTCTTATTTCCCCTGGACGAGCGAGTTGTAAGGATCAGCAGGTGCTACAAATAAACTGTCAAGGCAAGCCTTCTCTACCTGGCTGGGGTCCGTACTACCACAAAGTTTCGGCCATGCTATTTCATCTCTCATTCTCTTCGTCAATTCGGAATCAAACCAGTCTTGTGGTATAGTCGGTAAATTATATGGGTCCCATGATTGTAATTTTGTAAGATGATACTCAGATAGACTTAATGTCCACATAGCAACCCATACTGTACCACTTCCATTTTTTGTGATTGGTAAAAGTAATGCTGTATGTACTTCATCCAGGTTTTTTCTAACAAACCCCTGCCAAAATCCAAATCTCATACCAGCGGGAAAGTGCATGTACAATGAAGGGCTTTTATAAGTCTTTCCTTCAACCGGGTCATCCACATCGGGCTTCATATACACGAACACAAATGGTGTGTCAGGCTTGATTTCAAAGTGTTTGGTGCCTTTTGCTAAGGGGATGCGGGTGTTGCCAAACTTCTCCATTCGCCGC
>JAADDB010000329.1 GCA_013154135.1 Chloroflexota bacterium | reverse complement strand
GGCTGCGCTACCTGTCCGAGTACCTGGGCGAGCACGGGGTTTCGGTGGTCGCGTCCACGTACACCAACGCGTGGGGGGAACTCGCGCCCCTTATCGACCCGGAGCGCCCTATCGAGTCCATGGCCCGGACGTACATCTACCCCATCCTCAACCGGGGCACCAAGTACAAGTTGGAAACAATGAAGCGGATGATCGACGAATTCCAGTTGGACGGGGTCATCCTACACTCGGACCGGTCGTGCAAGCCCTACTCCATCGGCCAGGTGGACCAGCGGAACCTGCTCATTCGGGAGTACGGGGTGCCCGCGCTCCTGCTGGAGGCGGACCACAACGACCCGCGCGCGTTCGCGGAGGAGCAGGTCGCGTCCCGCCTGGCCGCGTTCGTGGAAATGTTGTATGATGGGGCGGAGTGAGCCAGACCGACTTTTGTCGCGCCGCGCTCAATCATCCCCATCGTCGCTGTCGTGATCGTCCCCCCGATGTGGCCCTTCATCGGCATCGGGGGGATTTGTGTGGCATACAAGGCAGTCCCGGATAGTGCCGGCCTTCCCCTGCAGGAGGAAGGACTGGATGTTGTCGTTGTATTCGCGGCTCGGGTAGATGGCGTGTTGACTGCCGTGGCATGCCTGGCAGTAAATGCCTTTGTGCCCCTTCGAGAAGCGATAAAGCCTCCCCGGGTTCTCGCTGTATTCGGACGCATGGCACTGAGAGCATCGCGGCTCGTCGATCCACGGCCGGCGTCCCGGCCGAGCCATGTCCGCCAATGTACCATGGCAATCCTGACACGTGTGCCCCGCTTGGGCCATTGCCCCTCGCAGACATCGGGTCTGAGGGCCGGGATGACATCGATAACACACGTTACCATCCGGCCCCGCGCTGATCTCCCGGTGTGTTCCGTGCATGACGCGCGATAAGTTATCCACCCCAGGACGGCCACTGGTGCCCAACGCGTGGGATGCATGACAACTCGCGCACAATACCGGACGTTGCTCGAAAAGCTGGGTCTCCTCTTCCCTATCGTGCAGCAAGAGGATGTTCTGTTTGACCTTCCCGGTGGCGATGTCCGGGTTCGCCACGCCGTTGTCTTGATGACAGGACTCGCAATGCATCTCCGAGGACACGGGCACGACCGTTTGGGTACTTGCCAGGATATCCCCGTCGGGCGACCTGGCCACCACTTCCGCGATTTGGTAAGGATACGGGGTTCGTGGATAATCATCGCGGAATTCGGTGACCGGAATCCCTTCGGCGATAAAATGGTCCTCTTCGGCCCTCATGCGGCCCTGAAGGCCAAACCCTTTGAGCCCTATATCGGGAGGCAGGGGGGCATTCAGGTTGAACAACTTCTGGGCGTAATCCCAGAAGTTGACCTTCTGTGCTGATGTGGTGTTCGCCAAAATCCGGTACTCCACCTGTACATCCGTGACGATCTTGGGTTCATCCCCCCGGCGGACTACTTGAGCCATAAGCGTGTTGTAGGGAGGCAGAAGGGCAAAATCCTCGAAATCCGCATCCATACAATGCATGCCCAAGTCATTCCAGGCAATGATGGCGTATTGCCCGTTCCCCGGCGGGGGTGCCCCCGTCCCCAGGGGGAGGGGCAACGTCCGGGTCGGAGCGCCCACAGGAGCATTTTGGGCTATCACAGGCATGTATTGGCGCTCCAAACCCAGGGTGGTATCATCCACGACGCGTTCGGAGAGAAGCAAATTCCCGGGAAACAAGGAGAGGATCAGCACAAGGAACGTACCGGCGATGGGCAACCTCGTAATAAGGGACATCATGGTGCTCCTCCTTTGGGAGTGGAACGAGTAACGATTGACGATGAAGCTGTGATCCGTCGTTGCCTTGCACAAAACCCACGCGGGTAACGGCAGCATCCTGTTCACCCGCCAGAGTCGTTTGCCCAAAGTTCGGTGAGTAGGTATTCTTGGCCATTCAACGGCCGGAAAGAATTGTCCTGTTCGCCCGCCAGGGTCGTTTGTCCAAAGTCCAGTACTGGAAATACGTCTGAGAGGAGAAAGTTGGTTTACCAAGGAACTGTCGAGTTCTGATTGAATAAGCCTGGCCGCGCGCAAGACTCTTCCCCGGAACGGGGCGAAAACGTCAGTGCCCCGCGAAAGTGCGGATCCGTGCGCGGCCGAAGGGCTATCGGATTTCCCGGTCAATCAGGCGCGAGTCATCCAACCCGCTCGGAGAAGACGTACCTTGATGGTGAGGAACCGAGCCGTGTAAGAAGCAGAGGAGGAGCGGTGAACATCCTGCGTCGCTTGCTCAGCATCTTGGCCCCGCCGGAAACGCCCTACGCGGGCATGATCGTCGCGGCCGAAGCCATCCGATGCGTTCAATGTGGGATATGTGGGTACAGTTGTCCCATGAACATCGACGTGCGGTTCTACGCGCGTCAGGGACTTCTTGTCACAGACACCCGGTGCATCCTCTGTGGGAACTGCGTGGAAAAGTGCCCCCGAGGCACCCTCTTCTTCATCCCCCGTCCCGAAGGTGCCGCGGCCCGGCCCATGCCCTCACCGGACCGAGCGGTCCTCTACCTGTAGTGGCAGCCCCAACGCGGAGGCGAACACCATGCCGGCCCACTTCATCATCATTGGAAACGGCGCTGCCGGACTCAGCGCTGCCGAGGAAATCCGTCGGCGGGACGACCGGGCACGCATCACCATCCTGAGTGATGAACCCCACCTTTTTTACTCCCGACCGGGGCTGGCGTACTACCTTTCCGGCGAAATCCCCGCGGATCGGGTCATTGCCCGCACGCCCCGGGATTACCAGACCCAGAACATCCACCTGATCCACCGCCGGTGCACCGACATCCTCCCCGATCAGCACCAAGTGGTCCTCCAAGACGGACGCCACCTCCAATACGACGCGCTGCTTATCGCCACGGGAAGCCGCGCGGTCCCTGCCCCCTTCCCCGGGCGGGATCTGGACGGCATCATCTACTTGGACACCCTGAACCAAGCCAAAGACATCGTCCGGCGGACGCGCCGGGCCCGTACCGCGGCCGTTATCGGGGGCGGCATCACCGCGCTGGAACTGGTCGAAGGTCTGCACGCGCGCCACGTGCACACCCACTACCTCCTGCGTCGCGATCGCTACTGGGCCAGCCTGCTCAGCGAGGAGGAATCGGCCATCATCGAAAACCGGCTCACGGACATGGGCATCGAACTCCACAAGCGCACCCAGATCGTGCGCGTGGAGGGACGGAAGGGCCGGGTAGAACAGGCCATCCTCTCCACCGGCGAACGCCTGCCCGTCGACCTGGTAGGCGTGGCCATTGGCGTGCGCCCCAACATCGACCTTGCCCGCCGCGCGGGGCTCCAATGCGACCGGGGGATCCTGGTGGACACCTACCTGCGCACCAGCGCGGCGGACATCTACGCGGCCGGCGACGTGGCCCAGATGTGGGATCGCTGGTCCGGAGAACACCGGGTGGACGCGCTCTGGCCCAGCGCGATCGCCAGCGGACGGGCCGCGGGCGCGAACATGGCCGGGGCCCACCAACCCTACGAGAAGGATGTGCCCTTCAACGTCGCCCGCCTGTGCGGCATCATGATGACCGCGATTGGTCAAGCCGCGGCCCGCCACACAGACGACGAACGTCTCCTGGAAATTTCCCGAGGCTCCAGTCAAGTCTGGACCGCGTTTCCCCTGGCCAAGTACCTGCGCATCAAACGTGTGCAGGGGTCTACCTCCATTCGCCTGGTCATCCGGGACCGCGTCCTGGTGGGGGCCCTGCTGTTGGGATATCAGGCGCTGGCCACCCCTTTGCGAGAACTCATCGCCGCAGGGGTGGACCTATCCCCCATCCTCCCCTCCCTCCAGAGAGGGGACCAACCCATCGAAGACCTCCTGCTGGATTTCTGGCGTGCGTGGAAGCGACACACGTTGACCGCGTCCGAGGAGACACATCATGACGTATGACCGCAAAACCGAACTCAAAGCCGCGTTCATCACCATCATCCTCCTTTCCATCGGCTACGGGATCTACGCGTGGACCTCTACCCCTCGGGCCAGTTCCCTGGTGGGACATACCCTGGGGATCATTGGCTTCCTCCTGATGCTGGCCACAGAGACGTTGTACGCCCTGCGCAAGCGAGGGTATTTCGCCCGGTGGGGGAGCTTGAGTCGGTGGCTTGCCGTGCACATCTACATGGGCATTGTGGGACCTTATATGGTCCTGCTCCATTCCTCGTGGAAGTTCGCGGGCCTGGCGGGGTTGGCCATGCTCCTGACCATTATCGTCGTCCTCAGCGGGTTCGTGGGCCGCTACATCTACACCTCTGTCCACCGCAGCCTGGCCGGGGTCGAAGTCCAGGAAGAGCAAATCCGGGCCGAACTGGACGCGCTCAACCGGGAGATTCAAGCCCTCCTCGAACGTCAACCCGAGCCCGTCCGCCAACACATCCTCCGGGAAATCCAACACCTCCAGCAGTGGCCCCACGCGACCGGGTGGAAGATGCTCCTCTGGCGCTGGTGGGACGACATCACCTTTCCCTGGCGGCTCCGTCGGGTGATGCACCACCTGGCTCCCGAAGAACGGGAGGTGATCCAAACCCTGCGCGATCGCCTGGCCCGGCAGCGAGCCCTCCGCTGGCAGATGGTCTCCCTGGGCACGGCTCGAGGCCTCCTCAGCTTGTGGCACACGGTGCACGTGCCCCTGGGACTGGCCTTGTTCACCGTGGCGTTTCTGCACATCCTGTTCGCCCTGTACTACGGCACATTGAGTTTCTAGACCATCACACACGAGGTGACACCATGCCGCGTCGTGGTTGTCTTTCCGGATTGAGTTTGCTCATCGTCGCCATCATCCTGGTCGCCCTGGCCGTCATCACCTTCCTCCAGGGAGGGCCGCTCCTGGCCAGTCCAGGACCGTTGAGCCAGATCGCGCCCCGGGGCACGCCTTTAGGGGGCTATCCCAACCATGCGGCCTTCGAGAACCAGTGCAGCCTGTGCCATGCCCCCTTCTGGTCCAATGAACGCATGGCCGACCGGTGCATGCGCTGCCATGTGGATGTACGGGCGGAGATCGAGGGGAAGACGGGGCTCCACGGACGGCTGGACGATCCCCGTCGTTGCAAGGCCTGCCATCCCGATCACCAGGGACCTGACGCGCCGCTTACCCGCGAGGATGTGAAGACGTTCCCCCACGAGGTGGCGCTCGTGGGCTTTTCCCTGGAGAAACACCAGAAGGACTTCGACGGCCGCGCGCTCACGTGTGCGACCTGTCATACTCGAGGGTACACCCAATTCGATACGAGCACATGCCTGGACTGCCACCAACAGGGTCAACCCGATTTCACCGCGCGTCACGTGCAAGATGTGGGTGCGGAGTGCCTTCGCTGTCACGATGGTACCGGTCACCTCGGGCGGTTCGACCACGACCGGATGACCGACTTCCCCCTGGAAGGGGAACACCGGGAGGTCAAGTGCAGCGCGTGCCATCCGGATCAGACGTACAGTCAGGCGGACCCCGCGTGCTACAGTTGCCACGCGCAGGATGACGAGCACGACGGTCAGTACGGGACCACCTGCGAGAGTTGTCATACGCCCCGGTCCTGGGAGGACATCACCTTCACCCACGACCAACCGACCCTCCTCTTCAGCGGCCGGCCGATCGAGATCCAACGCGCGTGTTACACCTGTCACCAACGGGATGATGAGCACAAGGGGGCCTATGGCACGGACTGTGCCACCTGTCACACCACCCGATCCTGGGAGGATGTCACCTTCGACCACAATGCCACCCGCCTCCCTCTGACGGGAAAACATCGCAATCTGGAATGCCAGGCCTGCCACGTCGCTGACACCTTCGCCGGATTGGACCCCGCGTGTGTGTCCTGTCACGCGGAGGATGACGTCCACAACGGGCAGTTGGGAACCCAATGTGAGGGATGCCATGTGGCCGACGGGTGGGATCGGGTCACCTTTGACCACGCGCGCACCCGATTCCCGCTGGACGGCGCGCATGTGGAGGTCCCGTGCACCCAATGTCACACGGATGGTCGGTTCGCGGGCACGCCCACGGATTGTGTGGCCTGTCATCAGGCGCCGGCCGATCACGTAGGCGTCTTCGGCGACGATTGCGCTTCCTGCCACACCACCGCGAAGTGGACACCGGCCACTCTGCCCGATCACACCTTCCCCCTGGATCACGGTGGACAAGGCGTCGTGGCCTGCTCCGTCTGCCACGACCAGGGGACGTACACAAGCTACACGTGCTACAACTGTCACGAACACACGCCGACCAACATCCGGGAGAAGCACGTGGAAGAGGGCATTTACGATTACCAAGACTGCGTCCGTTGCCACCCCACGGGTCGAGAGAAGGAAGGGGAGTGGGAAGAGGAGGACGATTGAAGAACGGCACTCCCACCAACCACCCAAAACGCTTTTCCTGCACGGGGCAAAAACGCCGGAGTTCCGCCGAGATCCGGACCCGTCTGCGACCCATGGGGCCTTTCTCTCACAGCCCGGCATCGAAGGACCATTCCGGCATTCATCCTTTTAATCGTCAATCGTTACTTTGTTGGTCATCAATTTGACATGGGCAGCGACTTCTTGGCCGCGTTCGTGGAAATGTTGTATGATGGGGCGGAGTGAGGGTGTTGCACGGTGTGCTACTCCAGCAGAACACATGGGCAGAACATGGACATTTCACCTAGCAAGATGCGTGAATATCGTGAAGGATGGAGACGGCGCCAGGCCGAGGAACGTGCGGCCCAGGAGCGTCTGCGGGCACGCGCATGGGCGGTGGCCCACCGTGGAGCCGTGCTCTTGCGGGAACGTTTTGGCGCCCGGCGGGTGGTCCTGTTCGGCTCCCTGGCCCGGGGCGATCCTCTAGACGCGCATTCGGACGTGGACCTGGCCGCGTGGGGCATCGACGAGAGGGCGTACCTGCGCGCCATCTCCCAGTTATTGGACCTGGACCCCGTGATTCCCGTGGACCTGGTCCGGGCGGAAGAAGCATCTCCCTCTCTCCTTGAGGAGATAGAGCGGGAAGGAGTGGAGTTATGAGGCTGCCCGTTTGGAATAGGGGATTGTGATTTCTTTGCCTGAGAGAACGGTTTTGTGTGGAAGGCGGGTATAAGTAGACCACCGACGACCGACGAACGACCACCGACAATCAAGGATTGTCCGAAGGAGGTTGAAGTCGCTGAAATGAAGATCGCTGCGTTGGGCATTGATGTGGGATCCACCACGGTGAAGATGGTGGGGGTAGATGAAGCCGGGAACATGGTATGGCACTATCTGGAACAGGCCGACCCCCGGGTGGAGGATCAGGTGGACCGGTTCCTGCAGCGGGTGCAGGCAGACGCGGGGGACATCTCCGATGTCCCGCTGGTGGCCACGGGCTACGGCCGCAATCTGGTCCACCAGGCGCGCAAGAAGGTGACGGAGATCACCTGCCACGCGAAGGGGGTCTACCGCCAGTTGGGCCACGGCGGCACGCTGGTGGATGTGGGTGGTCAGGACAGCAAGGTCATCATCATCGGGCCCCAGGGCCAGGTGGTGGATTTCACCATGAACGACAAATGCGCCGCGGGCACCGGTCGCTTTTTGGAAAACACCGCGGGCCGGCTGCGGGTCGCGCTGAACGACATGGGCCGGGTGGCCCTCTCCTCCCCGGAGGAGGTGACCATCTCCAGCACGTGCACCGTCTTCGCGGAATCGGAGATCATCTCCATGATCGCGCACGGCGTCCAGGTAGAGCCCATCCTCAAGGGATTGCACCGGTCCCTGGTCAAGCGCATCGTGGCCATGATCCGCAGCGTGGGGCTGGTGCCGCCGCTGATGCTCTCCGGCGGGGTGGTGAAGAACCCGGCCATCCGGGCCATGATTGAAGAGGAAACCGGGGAGAAGGTGCTCCTGCCCGAGTATCCCCAACTGATGGGGGCTTACGGAGCGGCCCTCATCGCGCTGAAATTACGCGGGAAATAGCCCCCTCCTCGTTTGCGTGGACGACCCACAAGGGCTCGCGGGCTTTGGCTCATGTCCCATCGGCCCGGCGGGCGACCCAATCGTACGCGTCCAGGGTAGCTCGGGCCACCTCTTCCCAGGTGAAACGCAGAGCCTTGTCCATGGCCCGCCGGGAGAGCTCCTCCTTCAACGAGGGATCGGTCAACACCTGCAACATAGCCTCGGCCAGACCCTCCACATCCCGTGGGGCCACCAACAGCCCCGCATCACCCACCAACTCGGGGAGGGAGGCCGCGTTGGCCGCGATGACCGGTGTGCCGCAGGCCATGGCCTCCAGCACAGGCAACCCAAACCCCTCGTACAAGGACGGGAAGACCAATGCCTCGGCCAGGGTGTACAGGGCCGGCTTATCCTCCTCATCCACCCAGCCGATGAACCGGACATGGTCACGGATGCCAAAGGCCTGCACGATCTTGCGCGGGTCCGGGAAAAAGCGGGTATCCCGTGCGGGCAACCGGCCCGCGACCACCAACTTCACATCCAGCACGGAGAGGACATCTTCCGTTTCCTTGGCCTCCTCCGCGGCCTGCTCCACGGTTAGCACCAACGCGGCAAAGGCCTGGAGCAGGGTAGTCACATTCTTCCGCTGGTCAAATCCGCCCAGGTAAAGGAGAAAGCGAGGGGGGAGGCGGTACTTCTCCTGCACGTAGCTCAAGCGCTCCTCATCCGTCACCCGACGGTACATCCCATCCACGGCCAAAGGCACGGCCCGGACCCGTTCCGGTGGCACTTTGAGGTAGCGTCGGATATCCCGGCGGGAGGCCTGGGAATCGGTGAGAACCATGTCCGCGCGACGGGCCCCTTCTGCCACCAAACGGGTGTACGTGCGCACCAGAAGTCCTCCACGGTACGCGAGGAGGAGCATGGGGATAAGGTCGTGGACTGTGACCACGGTGGGCACCCGTCGCACCAGGGCCGACCCCCAGTAGGGCACGTGTAACACATCCACTGCATCGGCCAGGGCCGCACGGGGCAGCGCGATCTGCTCATACCACACCTTGGCCAAGTTATCCCAATACCGGTCAAAAGGCGTACGCACCACCTGGACACGCACGCCATCCGGCACAGGGACGTTCACCGCGTGGGGTTGAGCACCCGGCAGGTAGAGGATGTACTCGTGCTCTGGAGCCACGCGGAGCAGGGAGTGGAGCAGGTGATGCACGTATTGACCACTTCCCACTTCCGGTGTGCCCCAAAACCAACCGTTGATCCCTATGCGCATCGCCTAGTCCGAAGTCTCCGAATTCCTGAAGTACGCCACCGTCAAAGCCAACCCTTCCTCCAAGGGGACGGTTGGCTCCCAGCCCAATTCCGCGCGTGCCTTACTCGCGTCCAAATACACCCGGAACACCTCTCCCAGCTTGGGTGGACCGTAAACCGGAGGCTTATCGTATCCCACAACCTCTGCCAGGGCCCGGAAAAGGGAATTGATGTCCACCCCCTTTCCCCACCCCAGGTTGTAAATCCCGCCACTGCCCCGGTCCAGGGCCAGAACGTTTGCCCGGGCCACATCCCCTACGTAGAGGAAATCGCGTTGCTGCTCTCCCGAGCCGTTGATGATACACTCCATGCCCTTGAGCATGCGACCGGTGAAGATCGCGATCACCCCTGCCTCGCCCAAGGGATCCTGGCGTGGGCCGTACACGTTGGGATAGCGCAGGATGGTGTAGTCCAGCCCGTAGTTGTGCTTGTACAGGAAGAGGAAATGTTCAACCGCGTGTTTGCTGGCTCCGTAATTGTCCAAAGGGCGAATGGGGTGATCTTCGGTGACGGGGAGGAACTCGGGTTCTCCGTACACGGCCCCACCGGTGGACGCGTAGATGACTTTGCGGACCCCATGGGCCCGGGCCAGCTCCAGGAGGTGGAGGGACCCGATGACGTTGACCTCCGCGTATTCCGCGGGTTTCTCCATGGATTCCCGCACGTTGGCCAACGCGGCTTGGTGGCTGATGACTTCGGGGCGTTCTTCCTCGAACACCCGCTTCAGCGCGTTGACATCGCGAATGTCCACGTGGTAGAATCGGGCTTTGGGGTTCACGTTCGCCCGTTTACCCGTGTGCAAGTTGTCCACGACCACCACGTCGTGGCCTTCATCGATGTAAGCATCCACCACATGGGAACCGATGAACCCGGCACCACCGGTAACCAAAATGCGCATGATGTTCTCCTCCGTTCAGGTATCATCCCCGCGAACCGGTGAACTTCCTCACGTGCCAGTTAGGACGCCCAACGAAACCCGAGGAATGCGTAACAATTCCGGTGCCATAGGATACCCGAAGGTTCCAAGGTATGACAAAACTCCTCCGGTGAGGGGTGGACCCGAGCGCTGTCCAGGAGTTGCCGAGCACTTCACTCTAAATACCCTCCCGCAAGGGACGGGGATGGGGCACTTCCACGTGCAACAGGAGTCCCCCACCGGGCCGATTCTTCAAGGACAAGCGCCCCCCTAGCAGGGCCACCCGCTCGCTAATGCCTAACAGACCGTAATGGCCGGCCCGGGAGGCCGCGGCCAAGTCAAAATCCTCAGGCAGGCCCTGCCCGTTATCGGCCAGGGTGATGGCAATCATCCGGGGCGAAGGATGATAGACCCGCAACTCCACCTCCGTGGCCTGTGCGTGCTTCCACACGTTGTTCAGCCCCTCCTGCACGATGCGGAAAAGGGAAAGCTCGATGGGCTCGGGAAGACGTCCCAACGCGTCCTCAATATCCACCCGAACGTGAATGCCCGTCCGCTCTTGCCATTCCCGCGCGTATGAGCGGATAGCAGCCCCCAAGCCCAGGCTATCGATGGTCGGCGGCCGCAGATCGCCACAGATACGCCGCACTTCCGTGACCAAGCCCCGGATATCCTCCCGCACCCGGGCCAAGTCCGCCTTGACGGACTCCGGCACTTCCCGCGCCTCGGCCAGGTCTTCCAGCTGATAATTGATGCTGAGGAGGTCCTGGATCACCTGGTCGTGTAATTCCCGGGCCAAGTGCTTGCGCTCCTGCTCCCGCTCGGTGAGAAGGCGTCGTTGGGCCTCCTGGAGCGCGCGATTGGCCTTATCCAGCGCGGCAATTTGCAGGGACAACTGTTCCAGCAACTGCTCTCGGAGGAGAGCTTGTGCGGCCAAGTTCTTCTCCAAAAGCCGCTGCTGGTGCTGGAGCTTTTCCGCCTCCTCCCGGGCCCGATAATAACTGTCCACAGCCCAGATGATGGGGGTGACCTCCCCGCGGTCCCGCATGCCCACAATGGCCGCGACCACCTCCTCCCGGGTCGTCTCATCGGTGGACACATCCATGACAATGCGCCCATCCCGCAACACGAGAATGCGATCGGTGACCGCGAACAAGTGGTCCAGGTCGTTGCTGGCAAAAAGGACCGCGGTGCCCCGGTCGCGCCACTGTTCAATAAGGTGGAGGAGCTTGCGCTGATATGGCGTGCTGAGAAGGGCCGTGGGATCGTCCACCAGGATGAGGCGAGCAGGCCGGATGAGCACCCGGGCAATGGCCACGAGCTGCCGTTGTTCCGCGGAGAGATAGGCCACCCGTTCCCGCAAGGAGGGGATGTGAGCTTCCAAGGTGGCCAACGCCTGCTCGGCCAGCTCGTCCATGCGCCGACGGTTGGGCACCCGCAGCCACCGGGGCCGGGCCGGCCAGCCGATTTCCTGGCCCAGGAAGATGTTCCCCGTCACATCCAGATCGTCGGCCAACACCGGACTCTGGGGAATGAACTCGATGCCCAAGGCCCGGGCACAAAAGGGCCAGCTCAAAGGGACCCGGTCCACACGGATATGTCCCTCATCAGGGGGCTCCAACCCCGCGATGACGGAAAGGAGCATGGTCTTGCCCGCGCCGTTTTTCCCCGCAATGCCCACCACCTCCCCGGGGCCAAGGGAAAAAGACACATCATCCAACACAGGCAGTTTACCAAAGGACTTTCGAATGTGTTCTAGCTCCAGCATCATTGCACCTGCTACGCTCGGTGAACGTTCCCAAAAGCGCTACGGATATGAACGTGGTCGAAAAGGATCGGGCTTGAAGGGGTTGGGCAAAGGGCGGGAGAAGTCATGGGTCTTCCACGCCCGGATCATGGCATCCACGTTGGAACGGGTGACCACATCCATGCCCGAATCCAGAAAGGGGGGAAATTGCTTGCCCAGCACCACATGCTCGTAGATGATGCGCACCGTTTCGTAACCCCAACCCCAGTACTTTTGTCCCACCAGGCCGGAAAGGTACCCATCCCGCAACAATTCCAACTCCACGGGCAGGGTGTCGAAGGCCACGGTCTTCAACCGCCCGGATTGGGCAGCGGATTCCCACAAGGGCATGGCCCCCCGCTCCGCGAAGAGAGGCCACATGCCCACAAAGAACCAGCCGTTCAGGTCGGGGTGGGCCAACATGGTTTCCTCCACCACCTGAACGCCCAGGTTGATGTCCTCGTTACTCACTGCCACGGCCACGATCTCGATGTCCGGGAACACGGAGGTGAGGCTGCGAAAGCCCCGAATCCGTTCCTCCAGGTTGTACGCGCCCGGCACCCCGGTCAACAGTGCGACCTTCCCCCGTCCCCCCATGGCCCGGACGAGGAGGTAAGCGGCCACTTGTCCGGCCCGGTAGTTGTCAATTCCCCAGCTGGTGAAACGCAAACTCTGAGGGGAATCGGAGTCCCAGGTCATCACGGGGATCCCGGCCTTCACGGCCTTGTCGATGGGGTACTTGCAGGCCACCGGGTCGATGCAGGAGATGGCGATCGCGTCCACGCCCCGGACGATCACGTCCTCCATGATGCGCACCTGCTCGGCCGCGTCCGCGGCCACAGGCGCCACGTAAAGGACCTGTACGTCGGGCCCACCGTGGCCGGAGAGTTCGGCCGCGCGCTTCACCGCCCCCTTGTACCCCAACTCAAAGATGGGGTTGTTCATGGCCTTGGGGATCCAGGCGATGGTCAAGGTGCGCGGACCGCCCACGGCCGGGGGCTCCGAACGTGGGCCCGACCCGATGAGCCAGATGACCAGCCCGATGATGCCCGCCCAAATCCACCAGCGACGGAGAAGGCCCATCGTCTCACTCCCCTACCTGACTGCCACGCGCCACAAGATAATCGATGAGGATCGCGGCCAACAACATCGCACCGACAACCCCGGTCTGCCAGTAAGGATGTACGCCCATCAACACCAGGCCGTTGCGCAAGACCTGCAAGAGGCCCGCGCCCAGGAGAACGCCCCACAAGCTCCACCCCCGATGGGCCACACTCGCACCCCCCAGGATGGCCGCGGCGATGATATCGATCTCGTATCCCACGGCCGCAGTGGGCGCGGCCACCCCCAACCGGGCCGTCATCATCAACCCGCCGGCCGCGGCCATGAACCCGGAAAAGGTGTACACGAACTGTTTCAGTCCTCCGATATCCACTCCGGAAAGGTGAAGGGCCGGTTCGGCTCGCGGTAGGAGACGGATGTACCGCCCCAAGAGGGTCAGGTTCAGGAGCAAGCTGGAGGCGAGGACCAAAACGGCCAGGATCAACACGGGAACCGGCACCCGTCCTCCCAGGAAGGGGAGATCCCCCTGGCCTAGAACGCGAAAGGCCCACGGGAGATCCCGCACCGGCCATCCGCCGGTCAAACCGAAGACGATGCCCCGAGCAACGCTCATCGTGCCCAAGGTGACGATGAAGGGGGGAAGGCCCATCCGCCCCACCAGGGAACCGTTCACAAAGCCGATGAGGAGACCTGCGGCAAGGCCCGCGAAGACGGCAACCGCCACGGGCGTTCCCCCTTGCAGGAGCAAAGCCGCGACAACGCCGGCCAAAGCCATGGTCGACCCGACGGAGAGGTCAATCCCGCCCGTCAGGAGGACCACCCCTTCCCCCACCGCGGCCACCGCGATCCAGGAAAAGGAGCGGGCCACGTTGAGGATATTCTGCGCGCTAAGAAAGGTGGGCATACGTGTGCCCAAAACCAGGGTCATGAGCAACAGGAGGAAGGCGACAACCCCTTCCCGATTGCTCAGGAAGCGATACCACCGCTGTTGAAGGCGAAGGGCTCGAGATACCCGTGTGACCATGAAATCCCCCGCTCAGTCCGACATGCTACTGGCTGCCGCGTCCTCCACGATCTGGCGCAGCGTGTTCATGTCCAAATCCTTCTTGTCCAAAAAGGCCACAGCGCCGGCAGCCACCCCTAAACGGTGGAATTCCCGATCCGGATACGCGCTGATGAGCACAACCCGGGAATCCGGGGAAACGGCTTTGATCTGCCGCACGCAACGGATGCCGTTTTCCCCACGCAGGATGACATCGACAAAGGCCAGGTGCGGTTGCACACGACGGGCTATCTGGACCGCGTCCGCGATGTTCTCCGCCTCATGCACCTGGGCTTGGGGGTGAACCCTCAGGATCATGTGGTGCAGTTGACGCCGATACCGGGCGTTATCGTCCACAATGAGGACTACCACCCGTTCCGCGGGAGGCGGCTCGCTCACGGGGACAGCCGTCTGGGCCGGAGGAGTTTGGGTTCCGTAGATGAGGTACGGGTGACGGTGGACGAATTGGACGGCCTCAAGCCGGTTGGTAACCCCCAGTTGTCGGTAGAGCCGGGTCAGGTGGTTCTCCACCGTCTTCACGCTCAAGTTCAGCCGTCGCGCAATGCGTTGGTTGTCCAGACCTTCGTACAACAACCGGAGGATGTCCCGTTGGCGTGGGGTCAGGCTGAGGGGCACGGGCGAAGTTTCCCCCGCACCCACGTAGCGGATGAGTTTGTCCAGCAAGGGAGCACACACCCATCGCTCTCCCTGCAGAACCCGCTCCACCGCCAAACGGAGGTCCTTCAACGGCTGGTCCTTCAGGTGATATCCGTCCACACCGATGCGAAACAGCCCTTGGACGTACACGTCATCATCGTACGCGCTGACAACGAGGATGCGCATGTGAGGGTAGCGTTGCCGGATCACCGCGGTGTCCTCCAGGGGGTCGAAGCCGGGCATGGTGATGTCGATGAGGAGCAAATCGGGGGTCTGATCCTCCAGCGCGGCAAAGAGGGAGGGCCCATCCCCCACTTCCCCGATAATGCGGAGGAATGGCATGCCCTCCAATGCCTTGCGAATGCCCGCGCGCACGACCGCGTGGTCGTCCGCGAGCAGCAACGTATGGACGGATTTGCTCTTTGTGTCCGGCATGATGATGTATCGGATACCCAGAATAGCGCTGCCGATTGACCGAAACTCGGTAGGACCCTGGCGGCGGACGGGGCAGGGTCTAACGAGTAAGGAGTAACGATTGACGATTAAGGCGGGCGCACTGCCGTGCGCTCCTACCGTTCGTAAACGGCGATGGGTGATCGTGCCCCATCGCCCGGGGCTGAACCCCCGGGCTAAGCCCCCTGCAGGGGCTCTATATGGGCCGAGCATCGCCCCACACGGCTTATGATGAGCGGCCCAATAAATTGGCCCGCTGAACAGGAGGCGCCCCTGCGGGGCGCGGGGTCGGCCTCCGGCCGACGTGTCCTCGTCCCAGGCGGGTGCACTGCCCTGCGCCCCTACCGTTCGTAAACGGCCGAGAATCGCCACAAACGGCTTATGATGGTCTCCCGCCCTTACTTGTTACTCGTTAGACCTCATCCACCCAGGCCAACCTCGCCCTTCCGCCAACCCCTTAATCGTTCATCGTCAATCGTTACTCATTATCCAGATCCAGTTGATACAACTCCCCGTACTTCCGGCGCAGGTAGCGGAGATAGGGCTCGAGTGTCAGGTCCTGCCCTGTCACCCGCCGGATGAGCTCGCGCGGGGTGTATTTCCGCCCATGTTGATACACCTGCTCGCGGAGCCACCCATGCAGCGTGTCAAAACGCCCTTGCCGGATCTCATCGGGGATCTCGGGATGCTCTTCCAAGGCTTTCTCAAAGAACTGGGCGGCGATGATGTTGCCCAGGGTATACCCCTGAAACGCGCCGCCGATGTGGCCCCCGTACCAGTGGACATCCTGCAGCACTCCGTCCTTGTCATCCGGCGGCTCAACTCCCAAGTACTCCCGGTACTTGGCACGCCACGCGTCTGGCAGCTCGCGCACGGATAAGGTGCCTTCCAGGAGGGCCAATTCCAACTCGAAGCGGATGATGACGTGCAGGTTATATGTCACCTCATCCGCGTCCGTGCGGATGAGGGATGGTTGTACCTTGTTCACCGCTCGGTAGAAGGCCTCCACGTCCACATCCGCCAATTGCTCGGGGAAGATGGACTGGAGCTTGGGGAAGAAGTGCTCCCAGAAGGGGCGACTCCGGCCCACGTAGTTCTCCCACGTGCGGGACTGACTTTCGTGGACCCCGGAGGAAGTCCCGCCGGCCAAGGGCGTGCCCTCATAGTCCGGGTTGATCCCCTGTTCGTACATGCCGTGCCCGGACTCGTGGAAAGTGCTGAACATGGCCTCACTCAGGTCGTGCTCCTTCACCCGCGTGGTGATGCGAACGTCGTACAGGGAGAGGCGGATCATGAAGGGATGATGGGTCTTGTCCTGTCGGCCTCGCTCAAAGTCAAAGCCAAAGGCGCGAATCACATCCAGACCGAAACGCAACTGATCCGGTTCCGGGTAGTAACGGTAGAGGAACCGGTCATCCGGAGGCGTTTTGGCGCTGATGGCCTTGACCAAGGGGACCAGCGCTTCCCGCAGCTGGGCGAAGAGGGGGCGCAAGATGCTCACTTTCATCCCCTCGTCGGAGAAGTCAATGAGAGGATCGGCAATGTGCTCGTACCCGGGGAAGAAGTTGGCCAACTGGCGGCTGTACTCCAACGTCTTCTCCAGATAAGGGGCGACCATGGAAAAGTCGTTCGCGGGCCGAGCTTTGGTCCACACATCGTACGTGCGGGCCTGGTGAGCGAGGAACTCCGCGAGAAAGGAGGAGGGCACCCGGGTCGCGCGCTCGTAGTCCTTCCGGGTCACCCGGATGAGGGCCGCGTCATCGTGGTCATACGGCAAACTCTCCTCATATGGCCGAAGCGCGTCCAAGAGCTTGCCGATTTCCGGGTCCACCAAGCGTTCGTGGGCCAGGCGGGAGATGAGGGAGATGTGCCGGGCCCGGGCCTGGGTCGCGGCCGGGGGCATGTAGGTTGTCTGATCCCAGTGCAACAGGGATGCAATGCCGTTCAGATCGTAAATCTCAAACAGCCGTTGTTTGAGATCCTGGAGTAAAGCCTCGTATTTATGCGTCATTTGGCTCATCCCTCCTTGCGTTGCAAAAATAGACCGTGTGCCAGAAAAGAATTTTGTGGACGAGGTGAGCTTCGCCCAACCAACTCCTGCCAAAATCGCCGCTGAGATGGGGATTGGAGGGGGACGGAGCCCCGCCCCGACAGGACGCCTATGTCCTCCCCCCGAACCAGAAGAGCGTGCGTGTAGGTGGCAGGGAAATCCCCACAGACCCAACCGATGTTGACTCAGTCGTCTTAACCCACCGCTCAAACAACATTATATTCCGGCTGAAGCTCGCCCACCAAAAACCGATCGTAACGGAAGGGAGTGATATCGATGGTATGGGCCTGACCATCCACGATCTCCTCGGCCATGAGAAGGCCCGCGATAGGGCCGTGCATGAACCCATGGCCGGAGAACCCGGCCATCACGTAGAACCCCTCAACCGTGGAAATGCGCCCCAAGATGGGATGGGCATCGGGGGTGACTTCGTACAGCCCGGCCCAATGGGTCAACAGGCCGGCCTTTTCCAACACGGGCAACCGGTACATGGCCTCTTCCATGTGTACGAGCTCCCATTCGGGATCCACATCCAGTTTGTAGCCCGGGGTTTCATTGGGGTTGGATTTGCCCGTGAGGATGCCTTCCCCTTCCCTGTGGAAGTAGAGGGCCTCGCGGAAGAAGATGACAAAGGGGAAGTCGGGCGGAATCTCGGGAATGGGGGTGGTGACGACGATCTGCCGGCGGATGGGGTCGATGGGCAGGTCAACGCCCACCATCCGACCGATCTGTGGGGCCCACGCGCCACACGCGTTGACCACGACAGGGGTGTGGATGATCCCCCGGTTGGTTTCCACCGCGACGATGCGCCCACCTTCCGTGTGGATGTCCGTCACTTCCGTGTCGGTGAACAACTGAGCCCCCAGGCGCCGAGCGTTCTTCACATACCCTTGAACCACGCTGGAGGGATCGCACAACCCATCCCGTTCGTAGAAGGTGCCCGCGAGGACGCCTTCCAAGTTCACCAGGGGAACCAAACGCGCGATGTCCTCCGGCTCCAACCATTGGGTCATGATGCCCAACCGGTGCTGAAGGGCCACATTGCGCCGAAAGGTGGCCACATCCTCCTCGTGGGTCAGGAGGAACAAGTAGCCCGTGAACCGGAGGTCGATGTCCTGATCCATCTCTTCGGGAAAGCGCTCCAGCATGCGGATGCTCTCAATGGAGAAGCGGATGTTGATCTCGCTGGAGAACTGGTGGCGGATACCACCTGCGCATTGGCCGGTGGACATCATGCCGAAGAAGGGTTGCTTTTCCACCAGGACGACCCGTTTTACCCCCTTCTTGGCAAGATGATACGCGGTGCTGGTTCCCATGACACCACCACCGATGACAACCACATCTGCGCTTTTCGGTAGCGACCCACTCATCTTCAGCATCCCTCCTGTTCTACTGAACTTTGGATGAACGGCCTTGGCAGGCAAAGGGAGTCGGTAGCACCCTGCGGCGGACGGGGCAGGGTTTAACGAGTAACGATTGACGATTAAAGGGCTGAATGCCGGAATGGCCCTTCGATGCCGGGCTGGCGAGAGAAAATCCCCATTGGCGGCGGACGGGT
>JAADDB010000127.1 GCA_013154135.1 Chloroflexota bacterium | reverse complement strand
GTCAACAACTCGAGGGCCGGTTCCGCGGGGCCGTACGCGGCCTGGAGTTGCCACGCCTCCTCCCCGGCCACCAGGATGAACCCCTGTTCGGCCCGCATGTGCTCGCAGAGCATCATCAACGTGTTCGTCAGGTACAGGTGTAAGTCCGAAGAGGTGAGCAACCGCCGGTCCAGCTCTTCCAGCCACGCCAATTCCTGACGGTCCTGGGGGTACACCAACCGGTCCACCAGGGGCATGAGCACGTGGATGATGCCCTGGCCGACCACGATCAGCCCGGTCACCGTGAAGATGAGAAGGACCTCCCGCGGCACGTGGAGGAAAGAATCCAGGCGCAAGAGGACCAGAGCCGCGGATACCACACTCATCGCCAGGGCGGGCCCGTTGAGGAGGAAGCGCACCAAACTCCGTTTCACCACCCGCTCCGGGGTCAACACCCCGTAGTAGGCCACGGTGTACGCGATGACCACCAAGGCCACCGCGACCAGCATGTTACCGAAAAAGGTTGTGGCCAGGACTAGGTGGGTCAGCCCTTGAGAGCGGGCAGAGGTGATGACCAGGTAGGGGAACGCGGCCAGCCCCGGCAGGGTAAAGGCAAAGGCCAGGCGGGTGATACGCCGACGGGCCACTTCAGTCAGAGCTCGTTGGCGGGCCAGGTAGACGTTGTATGTGCCATAGGCCAAGGTGAACACGTAGAAGGCCACGAAAAAGGGAAAGAGAGGTCCCGGGGCCATCTGGTTAATGGGCGGGGAATACTGCCCGGGTTGGATCAGGAGATCGCTGAACCAAGCCAAGAGGAGGAGGAAGAAACTCAGGGCATAACTCCCGATCACCGCGCTCCGGCGGGGATGGGAGGGATATCCGGTTGCCTGGAGGATGGCATGGGATAGGTGGAGGTAGGCCGCGGGCATGAAAGCAATGCCCAACCACTGGAACCGCAACCAGCGTTGGGCACTCCCCGGGTGGGAAACGTAGGGCAAGACCAGGTCTCCCACGTACACGACGAGCAAACTGCCCAAAAGCGCGACAAAGCCGAGCGCCACTTCACTTCGGAAATTGTTGGCCAGAATGTAGACAGCCAGGGAGAAGCTCAACACCGCGGTCGCCGCGATGACCAGCTCATTGGCAAACACCAACCACATCGTTCCTTGTGTCATCCTTCCTCACTTCCCCCGGACGAGAAAATCCGCCGACGGAGGGGACGGGCCAGGTAGATGGCAATGTTCCCATCACTTAGATACGCTTCGTTGTAGCCGGCGGGTACGAAACCCCACCGTTGGAAGAACTGAATGGCCGGATCGTTCTTCACATCCACCACACACATCGCGCGAGTCATGCCCCTGCGCCGGGCCCTCTCCAGCGCGCGTTCCAGCAGGCGCCCGCCGATACCCAGCCGCCGGCGGGACGCGTCCACCACCACATAGCGGATCCAGGCCAACCCTTCCTCCGGCCCCCATTCCACATCCACAAATCCCACCACCTTTCCCCCGTCCACGGCCACCCAAATGCCATCCCGCTGCTCGTAGTGTCGGATAAGGGATTCCCCCAGGTAGGGTGAGGGAAGACGGAGGGCGCGCGGCAAGCGCACCCGTTGCAGCACCACGGATATCTTCTGCGCGTCCACACTCCGCTGGAGCTGCCAGACATAGTGGGTGTCCACCCGGCCATCCAACTGAAAGCACGCGTTCACGTCCTGTAACGTGGGAAAGCGGATGTGCATTCTCCCTTCTCCCAAGTACGGCATTATCCTCCAAGCCGTATTCTGTCGGTCAATCAGATCTTCATTTTACCATCGGCCCAGGTGGGGGCCAAGTGACACGCGAGAAAGAAGGAATGAGTAACGATTGACGATTAACGATTAAGGGGGGGTTGGCTGGAAGAGAAAATCGGCTTGGATAGACGGAGATTGTAACGAGTGACGAGTAGTAAAAGGGAGCGGGGCGATACTCGGCCGGGCATGCGCTGCGGTCCGGCGATCTATCCATGCCCGGGCCTCGCTACTTGGTACCTCCTCCAGCGGATTTCCGTCCCACGCTTCAGCACAAACGCGGGGATCTGGTGGCGGGCCAGGTGGGGGAGCACCTGTTCGGCCGAGGGTAAAGGACCAAATGTCGCGTTGTCCACCAACACGACCACCGGAAACACGCCACGCCGCCGTAACTCCGCCACGCCCCACACCCATCCGGGCGTCCAATCCCCGGTGATGATGACCAACGTACTCTGGCGGGGGAACAAACCCATCTCCAACGTCAGCACCTGCTGCAGGGGCACACGGCCGCGGATGGACAAGAGGGCCAACGTTTCCAAAATGCGGTGCTTGTGGCGCTCTCCCCGGTCGGGGTACAACACCACCCGCTCGTCATCGTACGTGACCAGGCCGAAAAGCCGCTGGTGGTCCAACACATAGTGGGCCACACTTGCCGCGGCGGAAATAGCGTACTCCCCGCTGTGCGGCGGTAGAAGGGGAAGCCCCCGTCCCACCTGGAAAATCCCCACCCCCGAGGCCAACACCTCCTCATCCCATGTGGAGCCCGTGTACGCGTCCGCGTACATATCCAGCACACACCACACATCCGCGTAAGGGTCCATCTCGAACTCCCGGGACATCAGCCGGCCCACCCGAGCCGTGGTGGGCCAGTGGATCCAGCTGTGGGGGTCCCCGGGTTGATATTCCCGCACCCCGGCCACATTCGTGGTCATCACATACGCGCGGCGGCGCAACACAGCCCCGCCGGATAACCGGCCTTCGGGCAGGGGGAAATCCGCGGGGGGAAACACGGGAGGATACACCAAAATCGACACCTGTTCCGGCACATCGCGGGCGAACGTGAAAAGGCCGAAGGGGTCACTGCTCACCAGCCGGGCCGGTCCCAGACGGTACACCCCGCGCATCATCGCCAACGTCCGGACCTGCCAACGGAACACCCGCCGTCCCCTCAGCCCCACGATCACCCGACTGACCCGGTGGAGGGGGAACGTGGAGAAATCCTGCACCTCCAGCCAGAATTTGGGGAAAAGACCGTGATTGTGGAGGGCCAGCCGCTCCTCCAGAAGTTGTCCCACGTACAAACGTCGCACCCGGGGAGACCGGGAGAGGGAAAGCCAGCGCAGTTGCAGCCAGGCCAGGACAAACGTCAACACGAAGAGGGCGCTCACCACATAGGCCAGCTGATACATCAGACGCCGGCCCGTGTGGAAGGCCAAAGCCCAAAGAATGCCGCTCCCCACACTCAGCCAAAGGGCGTGACGCACATTCTGAGATCTACCGTCCATCCTCTCCCAACCCTCCGGGCACAGGCACCGTGTCCAGGATCTCCTGGATCACCTCCTCCTGTCGGACCCCCTGGACGCGGGCTTCGGGTTGGATGATGATGCGGTGGGCCAACACATCCGGGGCCAGCATCTTCACATCATCGGGCAGCACATAATCCCGGCCGTGCATCGCGGCCCACGCCCGGGCCCCCTTGTACAGGAACAAACTGCCGCGCGGGCTGGCGCCCAGGTACACAGCCGGATGATGTCGTGTGTAACGGACCAAATCCACGATATACTCCTTTACCCGTTCATCCACGTACACCTGGCGCACCTGGGCTTGGGCCTCCAACAGGGCCTCCCGCGAGACCACGGCCCGCACATCCTCAATGGGATGGTGATCGCGCTGGGACTCAAGGATGCGCACCTCCTCATCCTTGGTGGGATAACCGATGCGCACCCGCATCATAAACCGGTCCAACTGGGCTTCGGGCAGGGGGAAAGTCCCTTCGTACTCGATGGGATTCTGGGTAGCCAGCACGAGGAAAGGGCGAGGGAGGGGATGGGTCTTCCCTTCCACCGTCACCTGACGCTCCTCCATGGCTTCTAAAAGCGCGGCCTGGGTTTTGGGGGGAGCCCGGTTGATCTCATCGGCCAGCACCAGCTCGGCCATAATGGGGCCCGCGCGGAACTCGAACTCCTGGGTCTTCAGGTTGAAAATGGACACGCCGGTCACATCGCTGGGCAACATGTCCGGCGTGAACTGGATGCGGCGGAACGTGCAATCCATGGAAGCGGCCAGAGCCCGGGCCAACATCGTCTTGCCCACCCCGGGCACATCCTCGATGAGCACATGACCGTCGCACAGAAAAGCGACCAGCAACTTCTCGATCACCGGTCGCTTGCCCAAGATCACCTGTTCCACGCTGGCAAGCACCCGGTTGGCAAACCCTTGGACCGATGTCATACCATCCTCCGATGCTGATTAACAGACGAAGCCCGGCCGCCACCCACCAAAAACTCTTTCTCTGCACGGGGCGAGAACACCGGCGCCCCGCCAAGGTGCGGACCCGTCCGCCGCCGAGATGAATGTCATTCAACAGGAAGAAGGGCGTTTTTGAGATAGAAGTTTGTTGAATTTTTTCCCTGAGGAACC
>JAADDB010000141.1 GCA_013154135.1 Chloroflexota bacterium | reverse complement strand
GCCCAAGGGGCCAGGGGCGCATTCTATCCCGTGGGCAATTTATTGGATTGCAACTGAGCTTTGAGTTGATTTCTTCCCCCGGCGAACTGTTTTTGGTGGGTGGCCGGCGGGCTACGCCCGCCGCCCACCCACCAAAAACTCTCTCTATGCACGGGGCGAGAACGTCGGAACCCCGCCAAGGTGCGGACCCGTCCGCCGCCAATGGGGATTTTCTCTTGCCAGCCCGGCATCGAAGGGTCATTCCGACATTCAGCCCTTTAATCGTCAATCGTTACTCATTACTCGTCAGACCCTGGTCCCGTCCGCCGCCGAGAGATAGGGGCGCACGGCTATGCGCCCGCCTGCTCAACCGGAAAGAACCCAACATGTCACACTCAAGCAAGTCCCCGAACCGCCGAT
This sequence comes from Chloroflexota bacterium, assembly GCA_013154135.1. GTDB lineage: Bacteria > Chloroflexota > Anaerolineae > JAADDB01 > JAADDB01 > JAADDB01. The sequence continues at coordinate 4,020 of JAADDB010000141.1, read as the reverse complement.
TTCTACCCGCCTTTTACAACAAGGTGCACAAAACGTGATCCTCTTACGCCCGGTTTGACAACAAGGCTTTTACCGTTGTACACTCCTCCCACCGACATATGGACACACCATCTTCGTCCCTTCCCCCAGCGGTCCGGTGGCAGGGGCATCACCGGGAGGAGGCGGATGAGTCAAACACTGGGCAAGCTCTTACTCGTCGTAGGCGTCCTGATCGTAGGCAGCGTGGGACTATGGCGTTGGATTCTCTTCCCCGCCCACGTGTCCCATCCCGTGCCAGACCCGAGACGGGAAACACTCCAAACCGCGTGGTGTGGTCCGGGCAGCTCACAGGGCCCCTTCTTCCCCGACACATACGACGCCTACCTGGAACACCTCCAGGCGCGTTTTCCCGAAATCCGGGCCCGATGGCCCAAAGCAACCTGGCGTTCCGTCCCCCTTTACCCGGAAGAGGACTTGGACCTGGTGTGGATCGAGGCGCGGGCAGCCCAACCGGCCCGCGCGCTGGTCCTCACCGCAGGCGTCCACGGGATCGAAGGGTACGGCGGAGCAGCCATGATCGACATCTTCCTCTCCCACTTCCTGGACACCCTGGATCCCCAGAACACCAGCCTCTACATCATCCCTGTGGTGAACCCCTGGGGCATGCGCCACTTCCGGCGGGTCAACAAGGCCAACGTGGACTTGAACAGGAATTTCGTCCCTTCGGAATCAGAACTCTCCCACCGGTGGAACCCGGACTACGAAAAGCTCTACCCCTTCCTCAACCCAACACGCCCTGTGGCCTGGGGTGACCGCTACCTCTTCTCCCTGCGAGTCACCCGGGTCATGATCGAACAGGGGCCGGAAACCCTCCGCGTGGCGGGATTCAGCGGCCAATACCGCTTCCCCGAAGGCGTCGCATTTGGGGGGCAAAAGTGGCAACCGGAAACCCACGCCATGATGGACCTGCTCACGGAGATCCGTCGGCGCCATTCCCGCACCCTCCTCCTGGACATGCACACAGGGTATGGGGAACGGGGCCAGCTGCTCATGATCTTCCCGGCCCAGGAAAATCGCTCCGAGGACACACTCCGCGACCTCTTTGCCTACCCCCACCTGGCCAAAATATCCACGCGAGCCCTCTATCCCATCCGTGGGGACATGACCAGCTGGTTCGTACAAGGGGACGGCAAGGAGGACATGGGGATCACCTTTGAGGTGGGCACCTACGGGAAGAAAGTGACCGCCCAACTGCGCAGCCTGCGAGCCCTGGTGGTGGAAAACCAATTCTACCATCACGGGGCCACCCACCCGGCCGTGGCCCAATGGGTCGCAGAGGAATACTGCGGACTTTTCTACCCGGACGACCCGGCCTGGCGGGAAGCGCTCACCCAACAAACTCGGGCGGCATTCCACAGCGTGCTCCCCTGGCTTCAAGGGGAATGAAGAAGGAATGAGGGGACATAGGGGGGATTGGGGAAAATCAGGGACAGCGAACCTCGTTTTGAGGGGTGCGGACAGGCGTCGTCTGCCCGCACCCCTCTCTAGTCCGATAACCTCTCACCGTCCCCACACAACGGGGACGAAGAGCCGTTGTGCCCTCAGAGACACTCGCCAGGGGCCCAGGAACGTGCCATCCTCACTCTCCAACCGGTACTCGTACACATGCCCCGGCTGGACCGTCATGTCCGTGTAGGAGTAGAAGGCCCTGGAGCCGGACACCTCGCGAGCTTCCAACCACGCTCCTGTGAGCAACTTCCACTTGCCTTGATCCGTAGAGCGCCACACCCGGAACCGCGGGACCGCACTGTGGTTGACGTTCACAGTCCAGGTGAGCTCCACCTGCCGGTCCCCCTTCTCCACCTGGAAGTCAATCAGCTGAACCCCGGTCGGGGCGATGTAGCCGAAGTCCAGGGTCAGATCCTCCATATGTCCCTCGCTGAGGGTTGTTGTCAGGGGACTCGTGGACGTGCGCACAAAGCCCTGGGCATTGCTCGGAGCCGTCACCGTGTACGTGCCCGGCAACAGGTCCTCCACCAGATAGTAGCCGGTGATGGATGTGGTCACGGTGATGTCGATGTGTGCGTTGGTCACATCCACGCCGGTGATGTGAAGGGGCACGTTGGGCAAACCGGATGTCTCCCCCGGATCCTGGACCCCGTCGCCGTCCGAATCGATCCACGTGCGGTCACCGATGCGGCCTTTGACCACTTCGCCGAAGTCATTGCCGCTGGCCAGACCACTGGCACCGGCCACCACCAATTCCACCCGGCGGACATTGGGGGTCGTGCTCTCCAGCCCAGAGGGCTGCGTTTCCACGACAAAGTAGACACCCGGGTAATAATCCTCGAACCGGTACGTGCCATCGCTGTTCGTGGTCACACACTCTTCCAACGTATCCCCACTGTCGTAGGTATCATCCCCGTCATCCTTGTACAGACAAACCTCTACCCCACCGATGCCGCTCTCGCCGGGATCCTGGGTACCGTTCTCATTCCAATCGTAGAAGACCGTTCCTGTGATATCCCCGCGGCCCACATAGCCGAAGTCCGCGTCGTTATAATCCTCGCCAGAGGCCAAATCCACCCGATGGGGTTCATTGGCCGTGGTCAAGGTGTACCCCGAAGGCAAGGTGCTCTCATCCACATCCACCCAATAGGTGCCCGCGGGGAGATGGGTGAAGTCGTAAAGTCCGTTGCTGTCTGTGGTTTGCGTGTCCACCAGCGTGTCATCAGTCCCCGGCTCGAATACGTTGTCCCCATCGTCCTGGTAGAGGCGCAGGGTCACATTGGGGATGCCAAAGCCGCTGCCTTCATCCTGGACCCCGTTGCCGTTGGCGTCGTTCCACACAAAGTCGCCGATGGAGCCCGTCGCGGGCACAGAGCAGGCAAAGGCTTCCACATCCCAGTTCTCCAGCCCCTGGAGGGGGGTGCCGTAAGGACCGACGGGCGTCGCGGCCGCGGTGTTCTTGTCGATGATCACCAGTCCCTCAAAACTCCCGTCGGGATCGTTGCCGATCGCGCCCTGGTCGCCCAGCACCCCGTAGAAGGTGCCCGAGGGATGGAAGGAGATGTCTTCCACGTCGTTGACGCCCATGTAGCCCGGATCATCCGGGGGCCCACCCACCAGGGTCATCTCCCCAGTGGAGGGGTTGATGGTGACCAGGTAGCTCTTGGTGGACCAGGCGCTGTACGCACCGTACATGATCCCCGTCTCCGGGTCAATGGCCAGGCCGTCGATGTGCGGGTCATAGGCGCTGGCCAGCGGGTCCGGGGAAGGTCGTTGCAAGTCCACCACATGAGTCGTGGCCCCGGTGTTCGGGTCCACCATGTAGAGGACGCCGGGGTTCGGGTTCACAGCCACCGCGTAGAGAATACCCGTCCCCGGGTCAAAGGCCAGCGCGTCCACATCCTGCAACCCGATGTCCGTGTTGATAATCGTCGTCGCCGCGGTCTGGTCGTCGATGGTGATCAACGGTGTGGCCGAATCCTCACCCGCCACGTTGTAGATGGTGAACCCTTCCGGACGGATGGCCAGGTTCTCCCCGTCCGAGGGGACGACTTTGCCGATAACCTGGACCTGGCCGGAAGTGCGGTCGATGAGGCCCAGGAGGTCGCCGTTGTCCGCGACCACGTAACAGACCCCGCTCTCGATGGGCGGCACCGGGTGCAGGCCGAAATCGATGGTATCATCATCGCCGGCGAGTGTCACATCCGCGCGGAGGTTGGTGGACGCGTTGCTGTCGGTCGCGGGATCGCCGGACGCGTGGGCCGGGCTGGCCACCAATCCCACCAGCGCGCCGCCCGGATTGTAGTTGTCCTTGGAGAGGACCACACAGTAGTTCCCCGCGGGCAAGTTGGCGAACTGGTACCAGCCATCGACCCCGTTGTATGTGGTCGTTGTCGTGCTCTGGAGGGGGCTGCTGTCCTCGGTCAGGGAATCACAGGACCCCAGGTAGAGGTCCACGACAACGCCGTTAATGCCCGATTCCTCGGGGTCCTGGATGCCATCGGCATCCTCATCCCGCCAGACATAATCCCC
>JAADDB010000080.1 GCA_013154135.1 Chloroflexota bacterium | reverse complement strand
CGGGTATCCCCCCTGCCCCACGAGGAGCCGCACGTGCGGGTGGATGGGTCACGCATCCTCTACAGCCCGGTCCACGTCATACGTCCGTGACGGGTGTGCTTTTTGCCCAAATGCCCAGATCATTGCACGATACAGAGGGGAGTAAGGAGTAACGATTGACGATTAACGATTAAGGGAAGATCGGCTGAAGGATGAGGTTGGCCGGGTTGGGCTGGGATGTGTAAGTAAGAGGGAGGGGCAGCCCCGAGGGGCGTTCATGCCGAACACGCTAGCGTGGTCCCACGTTCCAATATCTAAGATGGCTGAAGGAGTTTTCGAATATGCGAAGGACAGACATCCTGTTGTTGGCCGTTGGCCTTGCTCTGGGGATAATGGCCGGGTGCGCCGTGCCACTCCGTCCCCTTCTCTACGATGTGTCCGTAGAGCCAACGGTCATTTCCCCTAACGCGGACAAAAAGGACGACGTGACCCTTATCCGCTATGCTCTGGGGCGAAATGGATACATCTCCATCTACTTTGTCGATGCCCAGGGCAACACGTACTACTTCCGCAACCATCAGCGCCGGGCCCGAGGCCGGTATTCGGTGTACTGGGGCGGGGTCATTGAAGGAACAGAGGTGCGGGAAACCCCCTACGGCCGGCACATGGTCCTCAGCCGGGTCTTGCCAGAAGGGTCGTACACCTGGGTTGTGGAGGCAGTGGATGACCGGGGACATCGGGCAAAGCAGCAAGGCACCATCACCATCCAAAATCCGGACAACACCGTGCCCGAGTTGCGGAATTTCGCGGTCAGCCCCCGGGTGTTCACCCCCAACCAGGATGGGATCGACGACCGGGTGGCCATCACGTACTACCTGAGCGAAGATGTGGACGACATCGTGGTGTCCCTCCTCCCCGCGGGGGAGGATCCCCTCCAGCCCCGGGAAGTGCCCTGGATCCTGGCAGAGGTGGAGCGGAACATCAAGCCCACGCAAAAGGGCCTGCACTACATTGACTACGAGGGGGGAGTGGACAACGAGGCGGATCCCCCACCCGATGGGACGTACCAGATCGTGGCCCGAGCCCGGGATGCCGCGGGGAACACGGCCCTGGTGACCACAACTCTCACCATCAAAGAAGGAGGCGTGCCCCGGGCCGACATCCTCAACGGGGAAGTCACCATGTACGACATCCGGGATCACGACCGTTTCCTCGCCATCGGCGATACAATTGTGTTCACTGCCACGGTGGAAAACTACAGCCGGGTGCCCATCCGCACTTCCGGCCCGCCCCCGGGAACCCATTACAACTTGGACGAGAACTTCAACACCCTCGCCGTCCGGGACGGGGTGAGGGCGTGGCATGAGCAGGCCGGTGTGTGGCGCTTTGGCATCGATTTCCAGACGAACGGGGGGCAGAACTACCCCTTCCGCTGGGCCATTGGCCGCCGGGAGGACCTGGAATGCCGGATCATCGACGGAGAGGAGCAGTGTTATCTGATGCCGGGGCATCGGGGATTGGTCTACGGCACTATCACCATCAACTACGCGCCCCCGCGCAATAACATTGTCTTCTGGTCCGGGCTCATCCACGAGGATGTGGGCATTCTGCCCTTCAACAACCGGGTATCCCCCCACGAGTTCCACATCGATATACCGTGAGGGGAGAGTAACGATTAAGGGGTTGGGTGAAGGGCGAGGTCGGCCGGGATGGGTGAGGTCTAACGCATAACGAGTAACGAGTAAGAGGGGCGGGAGGGCCCTACACAGCCGTTTGTGGCGATTCTCGGCCGGTTACAAACAGTAGGAGCGCACGGCCGTGCGCCCACCCCGCGCCCCGAAGGGCACTTCCTGTTCGGCGGGCCTCCGGGGACTTTCTCTCGCCAACCCGGCATTCAGCTCCTTAATCGTTAATCGTCAATCGTTACTCATTACTCATCAGACCATCTTACGGATATCCACCATATGGCATCAACACAACCCATTCCTTCCTTGAGCATAATTCTCGTCAGTTGGAATGTGAGAGAGTGGTTGCGCCGCGCGCTGCACTCCATCCAGGAAGAGCTGGCCCGCAGCGGCCCCTGGAACGCGGCCATCTGGGTTGTGGATAACGCGTCCCAGGATGGCACGGTGGACATGGTGCGCGAGGAATTCCCCCATGTGCACCTCATTCCCCTACCGGAAAACGTGGGCTTTGGAGCCGCGAACAACATCGCCCTCTTCGCCCAGGGCCTCCTCCCCGGCCAAAGCCCCCCCCACCTGTACTCTCGCTCCCGCCCCCTGGTCCAGGAACACCCGGAATGGCAACATCCCTTCCGGCCGGACGCGGTCCTCTTCCTCAACCCGGACACGGAAGTCACCCCGGGGGCTATCCGTGCCCTGTGGGATGGGTTGTTCGCCCACCCGCGCACGGGCATGGTGGGACCGCGGCTTGTCTACGGGGACGGAGTGCACCAACCCAGCGCGTTCCGCTTTCCCGGGCTCATCCAGACATTCCTCGATTTCTTCCCCCTCCATCCCCGGATATACGCCTCTCGCTTGAACGGCCGATACGGGCATGTCCTCTACCGGGGAACGGCTCCCTTCCCCGTGGATTTCGTCCTGGGGGCCGCGATGTTGGTACGCAGGGAGGTTATCGAGACGGTGGGCGGGTTTGACGAGGCGTATTGGCTCTACTGTGAGGAAATGGATTGGGCTCGACGGATCCGGAACGCGGGCTGGGAGATCCGGGTGATACCCACTGCGACCATCGTCCATCACGAAGGCCGCAGCAGCCGTCAGTTCCGGGAGCGGGCGTTTGTCGCTTTGTGGGAAAGTCGGTTACGATACTTCCGGCGCTATCATGGGCCCCTCTTCAACCGCCTCCTCCGCCTCATCATCCGGTGGGGGTTGGAAAAGGAAAAAATGCGGGCCCAACACCTCCCCCAACCGGAGCGAGAGGCTCGCCTGCAAGCCTACGAACAAGTGCGGAGGATGCTGGAAGAAGAAAACGCGGGGAGCGTACCTGAAACCCAATGATGAACCCATCCCAAGAGATCACCGTCATCATCCTAACGCTGAACGAAGCCCGACACATCCGGGAGTGCATCCGCGCGGCCCGTCGCGTGGCCGATACCGTCATCATCTCCGACAGCTTCAGCACCGACGGCACGCCCGAAATCGCCCGGGAGGAAGGGGCCCTGGTCCACGAGCGCGCGTTCGATAACTACGCGAACCAACGCAACGCGGCCCTCGCGCTGGTCACCACCCCGTGGGTTCTCTTTGTGGACGCGGATGAACGGGTAACTCCTGAGCTGGCCGCGGAGATCCACCAGGCCATCCAACAGGAAGAATACGCGGGCTGGTGGATTCCCCGGTTCAACTACATTGTCGGCCGGCTCATTCGGGGGGGCGGCTGGTATCCTGACTATCAACTGCGGCTCATGCGCACAGAACAGGCCCATTATGACCCCACCCGCGAAGTCCACGAGGTGGTCCAACTTCGGGGCAAAGCAGGGTACCTGCGAGAACACCTCATCCACTACAACTACGACAGTTGGGCCCAATTCCACGCCAAACAAAAACGCTACGCGCAGTTAGAAGCGCGAGTTCTGCACAAACAGGGCATTCGCCCCCGACCTTACACGTATCTAACGATGCCCGTTCGGGAATTTTGGCGCCGGTACGTGACACTTCGCGGGTATCGGGACGGATATTACGGGCTCAAGTTGGCCCTCCTCATGGCGTGGTACACCTTTGTCACGTACCGTCACCTGGGCCGCCTCCAGCGGGCTTGAGACGCCAGGGGAGCCCGGCGACCAGCAGGTACACCTCATCCGCGAAGCGGGCCAATTGCTGGTTCACTTCCCCCAGGAGGTCCCGGTACAACCGGCCCAAACGTGTCGGTGGGACCACGCCCATGCCCACTTCGTTACTCACAAGGATCAGCTCTGTGGGCAAGGTGTCCACGACCTGCTTCAGGGCGTCCACCTGTTGCAACATCACCTCTCGCACGTTTTCTTCGCCACGGGCTTCCTCTTGCAGCAACACATTCCCCACCCAGAGGGTCACACAATCCAGCACCACCACTTTCTCCCCCGCGTACGCCTGGGCCAGCGCCGGCCCCACGTGCGTGGGAGCTTCCACAGTACGCCAGGAGGACGGTCGAGAGCGTTGATGGCGTTCAATGCGCTGGCGCATTTCCTCATCCAGGGGTTCGGCCGTGGCAACAAAGAGAACGCGGTCTCCCCCCCGCTCCCGGGCCCAACGCTCTGCCAGGGAGCTCTTGCCGCTGCGTGCACCTCCGAGGAGCAATATCACACGGGCCATGGGCTTCTCCTGTTGGACTTTTATGTGGACGACGGACTTTGCCCACCCTTTCCCCCGGGTGGTGGGAAAGGGGAAGATGAACGGAGCAACGTCCTTGTACCCTCTTTAGTGTGCCAGGAGATGGGGACTTGCACAAGGTT
>JAADDB010000159.1 GCA_013154135.1 Chloroflexota bacterium | reverse complement strand
CGGGCTTCGCCCGCCCACCACGCACACAAAACTCTTTCCATGCACGGGGCGAGGACGCCGGCACCCCGCCAAGGTGCGGACCCGTCCGCCGCCAAGATACTACGCGGGTGTCGGTCCATGAGCGTGAGAGGAGCAAAAACCCATGAAACGGTTCTCGGAAAAGACCAGTGAGCTCATCCGACGACGGGAGTTCGCACGCGCCTGGCAACGACATTGCAGTTACCTGGACTTCTCCATCCAGGAGTTTATGCACATCCAACAACGCCTCCTGGAGGAACAACTGGAGCTGGGCCGTCGTAGTCCCTTGTGGCGCCGCGTGTTCGGCGATGTGGTGGACAAACTCACCGTGGACAACATGCGCGAACTCATCCCCCTCACAGAATATGAGGACTATGAACCCTACCTGAAGGACCTGCCATCCGATATCCTGGCTCTGCCCGTCAAGGAATGGGCCCGGACTTCCGGTCTCAGCGGGAAACCCAAGTGGGTCCCCTACACGGAAGACGCGTACGAGCACTTGGGCTTGTGCACCATCACCACCGGCATCCTCAGCTCGGCCCGCCATCGGGGGGACGTGCGCTTACGCCCCGGAGATGTGGTGGCCTCCAACCTCCCCCCACGCCCCTTCATGAGCGGCTTGGCCCTGGTCGCGAGCAGCGAATTCTTCGATTACCACTATCTGCCTCCCCTGGATATGACAGAGGAGATGAGCTTCCAAGAGCGGACGGAGTGGGTCTTCCGCCAGGCCATGATCGATGGCATGCAGCTGTTAGGGGCCATGACCATCGTGCTGGTGCGTATGGGGGAGATGCTCGAACAGGGAATGCGGGACCGCTCCTTTTCCTGGAAACTCCTGCACCCCAAAGCCATCTGGCGTGTGATCAGAGCCATCCGACGGGCCCGCCGGGAGAACCGCCAATACATCCTCCCCCGGGATCTGTGGGATCTCAAGGGCCTTCAGGGGGGCGGAACCGACACCTTCCTCTACCGGGACCGCATCAAGGAATACTGGGGCCTTTACCCGTACGAGATATATGCCTGCACCGAGGGCGGGATCATGGCTGCCCAGGCCTGGGGGGAACACCAGAACCTCATCTTCCTCCCCGACAGCGCGTTCTACGAGTTCATCAGCGAGGAGGACTGGGTCCGCGAACGGCTGGAAGGCGTCCGCCCCACGCGCACGTTGCTCATGGACGAGTTAGAGGTGGGCAAACGGTACGATGTGGTCATCACCAACTTCTACGGCGGAGCGTTCCTCCGCTATCGCCTCCACGATTTGGTGGAAGTGGTCGCCCTGGAAGACCGGGAATACGGTATCCAACTTCCCCAGTTCCAATTCGTCGGCCGTTCGGGCGCGTTCATTGACCTCTCCGGCTTCGCCGGACTGATCGACGAAAAACTCCTCCTCCAAGCGCTGGACCGAGTGGGCATTCCCTATGTGGACTGGACTATGCGCAAGGAATTCCGCGACAGCCAGCCCATCCTCCACCTGTATTTGGAGCCCAAGGAAGAGGCCAACTTGCAGCAAGATCAGGTGCGAGAAGCCCTACACCAGGTGCTCAAGGAGTTGAACTCGGACTACGGGGACGTGGAGCGCATGTTGGGATATGTGCCTCTGGAGGTGACGTTGTTGCCGCCGGGGAGCTTTGACCGGTTCATCCAACACCGGCTCGCCCAGGGGGCTGACTTGGCCCATCTGAAACCGTTGCGCATTCAACCATCCGCGGAGGATATTGCCTTGCTCATGGGTGAGGGAAGGAGTTGACCATCTCCCCCAGGGCCCTGGACATGACGAAGGACGAAAGGAGGGACCCTGCACTACACAGCGCGTTGCTGATTTACTGGACTTTGGACCAATCGTTCTGGCGGGCGAACAGATCTCGGTAGACCCTGACTGCCCAATGCACTCCAAAGGACAGCAATGAAGCGGACATCAGGGGCTTGCGTCGAACTATGACATCCATTATGAACATACCCTTAACAGAAATTCTCTGGGTCATCATCCCGGCCCTGTCCGCGGTGCTCTACGCGGCCATCCTTTATTCGTACGGGGGAAATTGGCGCGATCTGGACGCGGCAGAACGTTGGCTGATGCTTTTCGTCGCGGTAGCGGCCCTATGGGGGCTGAGTTCGGTACTTTTGCACGTGGCCCCTGGGTTTATCTCCCCGGAGATCTTGATACGCCTGGTGGCCCTGTTCAACTTCGCGATGCCCCTGACCGTGTACGGGTTTACCGCGTACTTCCTCTCCCGGCGCAAGGCCATCCGCCTGTTGAACATCGGCATTGTCGCCTACTTCGTGATTGCCGTGCTCATCCTGACCGGGAAAGTGGTCTACGACGCCCACGTGGAGAACGGCGTGGTCAGTCAGAAGTTCGGCCCCGCGATGATCATCGCCGCGATTTATTGGGTTGTCTACATGTACGGCGCGGGTTTGGCCATCCTCCGGGAATGGCGCCGAACCCAAAACACGGACTACCGCAATCGCCTCGCGTACATCCTGGGCGTGATCTTCTTCCTCACCCTGGGAAACACCATCAACGTCACCCCACTCCAGGCCTACCCGCTGGACCAGCTGTTTGCAGCCATAGCCGCGGGGTTGCTGGCCCTGAGCCTGGCCCAACAGCACGTCCTCAGCGCGCAGAAGGCCCTTCCCCGCATCATCGGGATGGTGATCTTCGCGTTCGTCTACGTGTTTGTTATCAGCGCTTCTCTCTACATCCTGGGCCGCCTGGCCCGCTGGACCCTGTTGATGGCCAGTGTGTTCCTCACCCTCATTTCCACCATCCTCCTCCTCAGTTACGAACCCCTGCGCCGGCAGATCTACGCGTTCATCAACAACTGGTTCTTTGAGGAGTACGATGTCAACCAACTGCTCTACAACATCAGCCAGATTGCCACCTACCTCCGGTTGCCCCAGGCGTTGGGCCAGGATATCCTGAAGGAGTTGCAAAAGACGTTAGACCTGGAGAACGCGGCCCTCATCCTCCGCCACGAGATCGACCCCGAATATCGCTTGGTCGCCACCGTGGGGTTCCGCAATCCGCCCGAAAACATTGTCTTCCCCGCGGACAGTCCTTTTGTGGACGTGCTGGCGGATGTGGACAGGGCTCTCACCCTGGAGGAGCTGGCCGAGCACCCCAAGGCCCACGGTCTGTGGCAACGGGAATGGGACGCGCTGTGGCGCTTGAACGCGGCCGTCATCGTCCCCATCACTTCCGATGAGGGGGTCATTGGGGGCATGGTCCTGGGGCCCAAGCGGAGCGGACGTCCCTTTACCCTGCGGGAACGCCGCCACATCCTTCCCCTCATTGCCAACCAGATCGCCATTGCCCTGGCCAACAGCCGGCTGTACGCGCAAGTCCAAAAGGAAGCGGAAATGTTGGCCAAGGCGAATGAAGAACTGCGGGAGTTGAACAAGATAAAAACGGAAATGGTCCAAAACGTCTCCCACGAGCTCCGCACGCCCCTCACGCTCATCCAAGGGTACGCGGAACTCCTGGCGTACGATATGCTCAACTCCCCGGAGAAGATCAAGGAAGCAGGGGAGATCATCCTGGAACACGCACAACATCTACGGCACCTGGTCGAGCAATTGCTCGCGTTCCAGCGGCTCCAGCGGGAGGGCATTCAGCTGAAACCGTTCGACCTGCGAGAGTGGCTCCACCACGTGTTTGTGGCCTGGGAGCCGACCATGGAGCGGGCCGGGTTGCGCTTGACCATGGAGGTGGACGACGAAGTGGGATGGGCCCTGGGGAATCCGGAGTACCTACGCCAGGTCATTGACAACCTGATGGACAACGCGCGCAAGTTCAGCAAGCCGGGGGGAGAGGTGCGCATTCGCGCCTGGAAGGAAGGCGATGAGATCTACATCGCTGTTTCCGACCAGGGGATTGGCGTGCCCCCGGAGAAGTTGCCCTACCTGTTCGAACGCTTCTACCAGGTGGATGGCACGGCCACGCGGCGGTATGGTGGGATGGGCATTGGCCTGGCCCTGTGCAAGGAGATTGTGGAAATGCACGGTGGCCGCATTTGGGCGGAAAGTGAGGGAATAGGCAAGGGCTTGACCGTGACTTTCACACTGAAGTCCGCCTCGCCACCCCAAACTGAGCAGGAGTGAGTAATGAGTAACGATTGACGATTAACGATTAAGGGACTGAATGCCGGGTTGGCCTTTCGATACCGGGTTGGCGGGAAAAAGTCCTCATTGGCAGCGGACGGGGCCGCATCGGCGGGGAGCCGGTGTTCTCGCCCCGTGCGGGGAAGGAGTTTTTGGTGGGTGCCGGGGAAAAATCAACAGGGCGCACGGCCATGCGCCCCTACAGTTTGTGAACGGCGATGTGTGGTCATGTCCCATCGCCCGGGGCTGAACCCCCGGGCTCAATGGAGGGAAGCCCCCTCCGGGGGCTCTTTCGGCCCTCACTCCACCCCTTGTGGGTTGACGGGGGAAAGAACGCAGGCGTTTCGCCCC
>JAADDB010000316.1 GCA_013154135.1 Chloroflexota bacterium | reverse complement strand
CCCGCCTCCACCCTGCGCAGCGAACGGTGGAGGCTCATCGGCAAACCCGACTTCATCATCGAAACACGGCACGGGCCCATCCCCGTGGAGGTGAAGAGCGCGGCCCTCCCGCGCAGCGGCCAACCCTATCCGGGCCATGTCCTCCAACTGGCCGCGTACTGCCTCCTGGTAGAGGAGACGTTTGGGACCACCCCGCCCTTCGGCTACATCCGCTACCGGGATGGGCGCACCGTCCAAGTCCCCTTCACCCCGGAACTGAAGCGGGAACTCCTGCGCACCTTGCAGGCCATGCACGCGGCCGAACAGAGCTCCCACGTGGGCCGGTCCCACCAGGCACCGTGGAAGTGCGAACGATGCGGTCTGGCCTACATATGCGGTTCCGAGCGACTTGTGCCATAATACCCCTCTAAAAGGGGACACCCGTCGGGTCCGGAAGGACGTGACCCGTCCATCCCCACCACACTCGAGCTCAAGAAGGAGGAGGTCATGAGCTACATACCCCATTTCTACCCGGTCATCCTGGCAGGGGGGAGCGGCACTCGTCTGTGGCCCCGGAGCCGCAAGGGCCATCCCAAACAGTTCCTCCGCTTCAACGGCGAACGAACTCTCCTCCAGGAATCCTACGCGCGGGTGGATCCCCTGGCCCCTCCGGACCACGTCTACGTGGTCACCAATCACCGGTTCCTCGAACAAGTCCACCAACAACTCCCCGCGGTTCCCCCTTCCAACCTGTTGGGGGAACCCATCGGCCGCAACACAGCCCCGGCCATCGGCTGGGCCGCGGTCGTGCTCCAACAACGGGATCCGGACGCGGTGATGGCCGTCCTCACCGCGGATCACATCATCAGCAAGGTGGACGCTTTCCGACGGGCGCTGCGGGCCGCGGTGGACGTGGCCAATGAGGGACGTATCGTCACTTTGGGCATCGAACCTACCGAACCCGCGACGGGGTACGGTTACATTGAACGGGGAAAGCCCTTGGGCACCTGGCACGGGTTCCCCGTGTACGAGTTGGTGCGCTTCACCGAAAAGCCAGACCGGGCCACGGCCGAGGCCTTTTTGCGCACGGGCCGTTACTCCTGGAACAGCGGCATGTTCATCTGGCGGGTGGACCGGGTCTTGGAGGAGATCCGGCAACATCTCCCCGCCCTGTACGAAGGGCTGATGCGCGTGGGCCAAGCCCTGGGCACCCCGGACGAACGCGCGATCCTGGAAGAGGTCTGGCCCACTTTGCCCAACACTTCCATCGACTTCGGCATTATGGAACACGTGCAGGAAGGTGCGGTGATTCCTGTGGATATCGGGTGGAACGATGTGGGCAGTTGGGAAGCCGTGTACGAGGAACTCCCCAAGGATGGGGAGGGCAATGCTGTAGAAGGACAGGCCGTGCTCATCGACGTACACAACAGCTTGGTCCTGAGCGATGGACGACTTGTCAGCGTCGTGGGTCTTTCGGATATCGTGGTGGTGGAGACGGAGGACGCGATCCTCATCTGCCCGCGCGAGCGAGCCCAGGATGTGCGACGTGTCGTGCAAGCGCTGAAGGACCGAGGATGGGAGGATTACCTGTGAGACGACGGTGGACCATCTGGCTCGTCCTTCTCCTGTGGGTGTTGACCCAGGCTGCTTGGACCGGAGTGCAGCCCCCTCTCACCCGGCCGAACCCCCATCGGCCCGAACAGACGAGCGGCACGACCTTTCGCTCTGTCCGCTCCGGCCCGTGGAGTGATCCCCGCACGTGGGGGTTTCCCGATGCCCCCCAGCCGGGCGTCACCGTTCCCGACGAGGAGAGTCATGTGATCATCGGCCGGGATACCCGCGTCTGGGTCGACCGGCCCCGGGTCCGGGTGGCCCGGTTGAGCGTGAACACCGGGGGCGTCCTCAGCAGCTCGACCGGAATGCCCCTGCGCGTGGACGCGTCCGGCGACATCCTCAACCAGGGGAGTATTGTTAGCCTCGGGTGGGGGGACATTGTCCTGACGTCCGAGGATGGCCGGGTGGTGAACGAGGGGCTCATCCTGGCCGGCGAGGGGAGGTATCCCTTCGCCCAGGGCGGGTCCATCCATCTCCGCGCGAGGCACGCGGTGGAAAATTGGGGCCACGTCCAAAGCCGCGGCCCGGATAGCTGGATCGCTCTGGAAGCTCCCCAAGGCACCATCCGCAACCGAGGGGAAGTCCGTGGAGGACCCCGGAGCACGTTGCTCCTGGAGGGGCTCACCGTGGACACCGCGGGGGGGAATGTGTTGACCGGCTCGGCCGGGACGGTGTTCCTCCGCGGGGAAAGGGCCATCCTCGCGGGCGGGCGGGGGACTCGCGTGGCCGGGAAGACCATCTACGCGTATGTGCACACCGGCCTCCTGGATCTCCCCGACCAGGAGACAATGGGCTGGCTGGCCCGCGGGGATGACATCTGGCTCCTGGGCGGCCCGGAAGCCCGATTGAACGTGACGGGCAACCGGGCTCGCTTTGCCCCTTTCCACTCGGAGGGGGGAAAGCATCATGTGGGATTCAACGAGAATCACCGGAACGTGGATCCCGGACTTTCGCTGGACGCGCTGTTCAACGGCCCGGTGGATATCCAGCCCGGACGTGAGGTGGGCCTTGTCTGGGCCCTGCCCCGACGTCTTCCTCCCGCGTACCCCGGCCGGACGCTGCAATGGACGTGGGATGTGGTCAACGTGGGCTTTGCCCCGGCCACTATCCGGCCCACATTTGAGGAGGAACGGGGATGGGCCCTCTCCTGGACCCCTCAGGAGCTCCCAGATCTGGCCCCTGGAGAGCGCGGCACCATCACTCTCACCCTCCAAGTGCCCACACAGTCCCCCCCGGGCGCGGGGGATACGGTGGTTCTCCGCCTGAGGGGGGATGGACTCCTGGAGGAGCCGGCGCTCTCCTACGCGCTCCGGGTTGTGCCACGGCCCGCGTACTTCCCCTGGGTGGGCCATCGAGCCACGGCCGATGATGCCCCGCGCGCCGCGCGCCACACCGCAGCGCCCACCGTCTTCCTCACCTGGCCCGGAGCAGAGGATAACCGCGGCCCACGCGGCTCCACGCTGCTCCTCCTCTATCCCCTGGATGGCATGGAGAACATTCTGGGCGGGGATGTGGCTTATTGGGATGGGTTGCGCTGGGTGCCCATCGCGTCCGCAGGGGATATGACGCCGGGCACGACGGATGGTGTGTGGGTGGCCGAATGGGACGCGTCCACCATCCCCTTGAACGCGGTGTACCTGCGCGGCCGTCTGTGGGATGATGAGGGGAATGTGGGGGAGGTGGTACGCTCTACGTTTCTCCACCACCCCCCTGTGGCCCAAGCCACGGCTACATTCCTGGAAGATGGCAGGGTGCAGTTGGACGCGGGGTTGAGTGTGGATTTGGACGGGGATATTGCTGAGTACACGTGGGATCTGGGGGACGGGAACACAGCCACGGGCAAGGTGGTGACGCACACTTTCTCCCTGGGCGAGTTCACGGTGCGGCTCCGCGTGCGGGATGAGGAGGGCCAGGAGGATGAGGCCACGTACCGGCTCGACACACGGGTGCGCACATGGGCCGAAGCGTCGCAATGTGGTTGCCGGTCCCTCCGCCTGGTGGAGAAGGGAACGCCGGTTCTTCCCCTCCCCTGGGAGGATGCGGCCCACCAGCAGTTGGGGCCGGACATTGGATCCGTGGGGGAAGGGATGATCCTGCGGTTGAACTGGGAACTCGAGGCCACGCTGACAGAGGGGAGCAACCCCCGCGCGTGCCGGGTGATGCAGTTGGCCCGGGGCACATGGCGTTGGAAGGAGGGAACCTCGGAACGGGTGGAGACGTTCACCTGGAACGGGCAATCTTTCCCTGTGGAAGAGAACGCACTGGGTCTGGTGGGATATACTCGGCCCGGTCCGCTGAGCCGGTGGTCGGGGGACCGCATCCGTTGGGCCTTAGGTGGGGGATGGGGTTGGCGGCCGCTGGAACAGGGCATCCCCCACGCGCGCATTACAGAAGGTGGCTGGACGTGGGATGGCGTGTACCAGGCCCACGTCGCGGGCCCGGAGGGAACATGCTTGTGCACCTGGAATGTGCACGTCCACGTAACACCCGATGGAACCCCGACCATCCAGGTGAACAAGATGTGTGGGGAGTAAAAGTAACGATTGACGATTAACGAGTAACGATTAAGTGGGTTGGCTGAAGGGCGGGGTCGGGCGGGATGGGCGAAGTTGTAACGCATAACGAGTAACGAGTAAAAGGGGCGGGAGCGCCCATCTCGGCTCGTCTGTGGCGATGCTCGGCCGGTCATGTAACCTATCAGAGCCCCCGAAGGGGGCTTCTCCCCATTTAGCCCGGGGGGTCAGCCCCGGGCGATGGGACATGACCACACATCGCGGTTCACGAGCGGTAGGGGCGGGTCTGAGACCCGCCCCTACAGAGGCCAGGCACAGGGCATGGGCCCGTTCGCGCCCAAGGGGCCAGGGGCGCATTCTATCCCATGGGCAATTTATTGGGTTGCAACTGAGCTTTGAGTTGATTTTTCCCCTGGCGAACTGTTTTTGGTGGGAGCTGGCC
>JAADDB010000119.1 GCA_013154135.1 Chloroflexota bacterium | reverse complement strand
GGTTCCTAACCCGCGTGTCGCAGGTTCGAGTCCTGCCGGGGGCGCCTTTGTTTCCTGTCGGCTGAGGGGCTTGCACATTTGAGGTGTCGACGCTCATGAGAACGTTCATAGGCCGGTGGACCGCCCTCTTCCTTGCTGT
This sequence comes from Chloroflexota bacterium, assembly GCA_013154135.1. Lineage (GTDB taxonomy): Bacteria > Chloroflexota > Anaerolineae > JAADDB01 > JAADDB01 > JAADDB01. The sequence continues at coordinate 4,409 of JAADDB010000119.1, read as the reverse complement.
GTTGGCCTTGTTCCTCCCTGCCTTGCTCCCGGCCCTTGGGGCTTCGCCCGTCCAGAAGACGGCCGTGCCGTACATGCTGCGTGCTTCCTCCCCTTTGCCTTCCTGGCTGACGCGCGTGAACGCGTACCGGGCCCAGGCAGGTCTTCCCCCCGTGGAGTACGATCTCATGTGGAGCCGGGACGCGTGGTACCATGCCCGCTACATGGTGAAGGAAGACCAGGTGGGGCATTCGGAGGATCCCTCTAGCCCCTGGTACACTCCCCAGGGCAACCGAGCCGCAGGAGTCTCCAATGTGTTCGTCTCCACCCAGGTGAATACCCGGGACGTCCACGCCATCGATTGGTGGATGACGGCCCCGTTCCATGCGGCCGCAATTTTAGAACCACGGGTGACAAAGATGGGATTCGGTTCCTACCGGGAACCGGTCGGGATGTGGCGATACGGCGCGGTCTTGGACGTGCTGGACGGGGTGGATTACCACCGGCTGGAGGGGTTCCCCGTCCGGTGGCCTGGGCCCCATGTCACGGTGTCACTCCACCGCTTCGCGGGCGGAGAATTCCCCGACCCGCTGGCGGCTTGTCCGGGCTACCATCCACCTACAGGCTTGCCCATCCTCTTCCTGCTCCGGCCGAATGTGGTCCCCGCGGTGGGCCGATACGCGGTGGAAACCCAGGGCGCGAAGCTGGACACATGTCTGATTACACCGACGACATATCAACACCCTGATCCGCGCACCCGGGATTTGGTGCGGACCATCATGCGCTATCACGGCATGATCATCCTCATCCCCCGCTCACCGCTCCGCGCCCGCGCGACATACACGGTATCGCTGGAAGTGAACGGCACGCACTACCGCTGGACATTTCGGGTGGCGGATCAGGGGTAGGGCGCCGTCGTTACTTCCCCCCATTCATCGTCCATTCCATCGCCCAGATTGCGCCCGGACGCATGTACATGCTGGCCCGGAAGTTGCCCTCCTTATCCCACGCCTCGGGCGTGCGGAACCACAGGCCCCGCTCGTAGGTCACCCGGTACGCGCCCTCCGCGGTGCGCCACGCGGCCTCATCCAGCCCCCGGCCGAGCATGAACGCGGCCAACGCATACGTCACTCCCGTCCACACCTCCTCTGCCTGGTCCGAGTCCGTGTACAGGCTCCCGTCCGGGCGGATGCCGTTGACCGCGCCCATCTGCCCGTCCTGGAAGCCCAGCACGTTGAAGCGGTACACCGTCTCCAGCACCGAGCGCGCGTGGTCGTCGGGCACGATGGGCGCGAGACCGCACACATCCGCGTACCACTGGCCCGCCAACTGGTCCGCCATGATGCTCTCCGCGTAGGGCGACCCCGTGTCGTAGCGGTAGTAATGCCCGTTCCACAACTTGGCCTCATACGCGGCCTGGGCCTGGCGGAACCAGGACGCGTACTCCTCCCGCGCTGCCGTATCCCCCACCAGATCGGCCATGCGCTGCGCGGCCTCCAGCGCGGCCAGCCACAGCCCGCCGCAGTACGCGCTCGCGCCCTTCATGGGCCACGTGTCGAACGTCTGGTCCGGGATGCCGTCGTTCTCGGGCAGGCCATCCCCATCCCTATCGAAGGCTTTGAGGTAGGCGAGCGCGGCCTTCACCGCGTCCCAGCCCTCCCGCACCAGGGATGCATCCCCCGTGGCCACGTAATCCCGGTAGATCAGGAGCACGAACTTGCTGTTCAAATCCTTCCACACGTTCGCGTCCTGCCAGTCATACGCGTTGGTCAGGCGGAAGGGCGCCTCCGAGGGCATACCCAAGTCGTGGGGCACCGCGCCCTTCACCTTGCGCGGCGCGCGCTCCCCGCTGCTGATGATGCGCCGCTCTTTCAAATCCTCGTCCAGGACCGTGGGGATGAAATCGCGCATCACCTGCTTCTCCAGTTCGGGCCAGAGCATCAGCAGGGGGAACGATCCGTAGAAGCGCACGTCCAGGGTCTCGTAGAAGGGATAATCGTAGCACTCGATCTGCGCGAAGTGGCCCATCTGATGCGGGTCGGGCGGGGTGCCCACCGGGCCCGTCACCCACGCGGTCGCGCCGTCGGGGATGAAGTAGAGTTCGTTGAAGAGCGCGGTCTTGTACCAGGTGGGACGGTTTGGGTCCTCCAGGATGGGACGCTGCCAGTCCTCGATGGCCTGACGCCACTCCTCGTAGTGGAGAAGCCCTTCCCGCGCGATGGCCCACGCGTTGCGGCCCGACGTGCCGAAGAACGCGGTGTACCGCCGATACCACTGGTCGCCGCTGCCGAACTGGGCGATGGGCAGGTCCCAGGCGAGGACAATGGGCACCTCCTTCCGCTCCCCGGGCTGCAGGTTCGTGGTGACCGCGATCCCCGCGGCGATGATCTCCCCCATCTCCGAGGGCCGCGCGTCCGCGATGTTCTCCAGCGCGCCGTCGGCCGCGAAGTCCTGCCAGATGTCCCGACCGTCGCCGTTGGCCCGGAAGCGCGTCCGATACGTCACCCGCACGCCATCCCCTTCCCGCGCGGCGATGGCAAAACTCCCCTGCCACCCCTCGGTCACCTGATCCCGACCGTCGTGGAGCACCACGCCCACCATGCGTCCCCCGTCCAGGGGCTCGACCCGGGCCTCGTTCACGTGTCCGCCCAGGAAGTCCTTCTCCCACCCCCGGCCCAGCATGTTCTGCCAGGTGAAGAGGATGCCCAGGGTGAGGGGTTCGTCCGTAGGATTTTCCGCGCGCCAGAGGAACACGGCCAGAGGGTAACTGCTCTCCTTGTAATTGTGGGGCAGGACGGGGGAGAACTGCTCCACCGCAACGCGCGCGGGGAATTCCTCCCAATCGTACTGGAACCAGGATCGAGGGTAGAGCGCGCTGTACGTCCCCGTGGCCACGGGGTACTCCCACTGCCACGCGGAGAGGAACGTGTTGGGCTTTTCCGTCCACAGGGCCTGGGCCACGCGGTGGTCCCCCTGCTGCATGAACAGGGAGAACATGTTGGCCGGGAGGGGCTCGTAGCGGTGGCGGCCGATGTCCAGGTGCCAGCGCGCGAAGTCCCCGCGGAAAGTGCGGCCGATGGTGCCCGCGCCGATGCCGCCCAGGGGCGCGCCCTGGTAAGGACCGTCATCCACGATGGGATACGCGGTCCGGGTCTTGGGCGGGTTCTCCACAGGTTGGCCGATGGGTCGAGTCCAGGCAGCCTCGGGTATGGAAAACAGGGTGGTGTTCATCATGTTCATCGTCTCCTCGGTTTTAGGGGTGATGAGAAACAACGCCGCGGCCCGAGGGGGCACGGTCACCTGCCGGTGGGTGATCCCCTGGGGCAGGGGGACCTCCTCGGCCGCGTGGTCCGCGTCCAGGATCCACATGCGCTGCACCGCGGCGGGGTCGAAGCCCCGGTAGGTCACGGGCACGCGCTGATCCTTGTCGGTGCGGTTGATCAGCAACAGGGTGAGGGATCGGTCCTCGCGCAGGGCCGCGTGCGCGGAAACGCCCTCCACAGTGGATCGGGCGCGCACGCGGTGGGTGCCGAAGTGCCGGTACAAACGGAACACGTGGTAGGTGGGACGGGGCCCCCGGAAGGTCAACATGCCCAGGCCGCCCGCGTCCGCGAGCGCGAAGTGGGCCACCATGAACACATCATGGTCGATGAGCCGCCCCAGCACGTCCGCGTACCAGAGCGCGTTGAGGAAGGAGTCGGGGGTCGCGTCCCCGCCCTGGATGTTCGTCCAGTCGGAGTTGACTTCGGTGACCGCGAGGGGGAGGGAGTAACGATTGACGAGTAACGAGTAACGGGTAAGGAGGGGATCCCACTGGTCGGGCTGGCGCAGGAGCGCGTCGGGCGTGGCGTGGGGGTCGCCGAAGGGATAATAATGGAAGGACGCGACGTCCACCAGGTCGTGGTTGGCTTCGAGGAACGCCTCGAACCAGGCGCGGCCGTGCGCGTCCCGCGCGTAGGGGTTGGAGATTTCCGGCCCCACCAGTTGGATGCTGGGGTCCACGGCTTTCATGGCCTGGGCGAACGCGCGCCACTCCCGGTTGAACCGGTCCACGTCGTAATCCGTCTCCCCCCGGTTGGTCGCGTAGAGGTCGGGCTCGTTGCCGATGTTCCAGTAGCGGATGCCGTAGCCCTTCTCGATGTTGGCGTAGCGCACCCAGCGGGCCGCGTCCTCCGGCGTGCCGTGGAAGAGTTTCACCTGGACCAGGGGCTCCGCGCCCAGGCGCCGGGCAAAGGCCACGAAGTCGTCCAACTGCTGTTCGGTCAGGAGGTACTCGTCCCCCCAGTTGCCCCCGGGGAAGCGCAACAGGCGCAGGCCCGCGTCCTCGGCCCATGTGACCATGCGGCGGGTCAGGTTCTGCCAGGGCCCCACGTTGGTGCCGTACACCAGGGGGGAGATGGGGGAGGGATCGCTCGCGTCGATGGCGACCGC
>JAADDB010000201.1 GCA_013154135.1 Chloroflexota bacterium | reverse complement strand
GTCTGAGACCCGCCCCTACAGAGGCCAGGCACAGGGTGTGGGCCCGTCCGCCGCCAAGGTACCAACCAAGTTTTTTCAGCCAAGCCATCCGTGCCCGCCAAAAGCAAGGGAAAGGGGCCATGGTCGAACAAGTCACCCCGACCACGATGACCCAGCACCTGAACGAGGAGGACCAACGGCTCCTCCAACGGGTGCAAGCGGGTCTGTCCCTGGTCGCGGACCTTCACCGATCGGATTTGAGCATTTACGTGCCCGACCCGTACGGTCGGGTGTATGTGTACGCGCACGCTCAACCCCATAGCATGGCCTCCCTTTACGAGGAAGCACAAACCGGCCGACTCCTCTCCTTTGCCCAAGTGCCCCTTGTTCACAAAGTGTGGTGGACAGGACATTATCAGAAAGGGCAACGGGAGCTCCAAGGCCGCAACGCGCCCATTGTGGAACAAGGATTCCCCATCCGCAACGCGGACGGTCACATCCTCGGCGTCCTCCTGGTGGAGACCAACCTGATGGAGGCCCACCGACTGAAACTCCGTTCCCTGGTCTTCCGTCGCTCCCTCCGTTGGCTCATCGCCATGCTCACCCGGGGAGCGCTGCACAACGTGGGCCACATCTCCCCCTTCAGCGAGATGGACGGCATCCTCCTGGTGGACAGCACCCGCACCATCCGTTATATCAGCGGCCGCGGTCGGGGGGTTTACCGACGCCTGGGCTACCTGGGCGATCTGGTCGGGTATCCCCTCCGCCAATTGGACACGGAGGACAACCGCTTGGTCATCCAAGCGTTCACAGTCAACGCCCCCCTGGAAGTGGAGGTGGAGGAGCACGGTCGGCACCTGGTCAAGTCTGTGCTGCCCATCCACGCGCCCATTTCCCTGTGGGAGAGGGCTTGGCTCCGGATTCATGAGGGATGGCGTTGGCCCCCTTACGGTCGCATCTGGCAGGGGGCCTTCATCCTGGTCCGAGACGTGACCGAAGACCGACGGCGGGCCGAGGAACTGCGCACCAAATCCATGCTCCTGCGGGAAGTGCACCACCGGGTGAAGAACAACCTGCAAACCATTGCCTCCTTGTTGCACATGCAGGCCCGCCGGGTGGATAATGAGGAAGCCCGGCAACAGCTCCTCATGGCGGCCAGTCGAGTGAGGGCCGTGGCCCAGATCCACGCCTTCCTCCAATACCAGGAAGGACAGACCCTGGTGAGCATGCGGGAGCTGTGTCAACAAGTGTGGCTCCAAGTGGAGCAAGCCGTGGTGCCGGAGGAGAAGCACATCACCTTCCGCATTGAGGGGCCGAACGTTCGGCTCGTGGGGCAGCAGGCCACGGCCATGGCCCTGGTCGTCAACGAACTGGTGTTGAACGCGATCCAGCACGGCGTGCGTGACTCCCGGGGAGAGATCGTCCTGCGGATAACGGACTTGGGCCCGTTGGCCCGGCTCCAGGTCATCAACCCCCATGACCGCTTGGCCCCTGACTTCGACCTGGAGAAGAGCAGCGGCCTGGGGTTGAAAATCGTCCAAACCCTGGTCCGCAACGAACTGGGGGGCGACCTACGTCTCTTCAGCGATGAACACGGCGTGGTGGCCGAAGTGACATTCCAAAAGCGGCTACAAAACACCTGATTGACGCCTGTTTTGCGTGGGTCCGGGGCGAGGACATGGGAACTCCGCCGGGGTGCGGACCCGTCCGCCCTCAACGGGGACTTTCTCTCGCCGGCCCGGCATGCAATCGTCAATCGTGACTCATTTGGACTTGGGACAAAATGTACGGCTTGGGAAGGTGGGGAAGGGACATGCTGTCCTCACACTTCCGAGCCCAACGGTTTTGGCCAGTACTCATTCGAAGGAGGTGGAATCAATGACACGACAGAGGGAGAGCAAAACGCAGCAACGCAGCCGTCGCATTCGGGTGCTCATCGCGGACGACGAATCCCTCATCCGCATGGACCTGCGGGAAATGTTGACGAACCTGGGGTACTTGGTAGTGGGCGAGGCCCCGGATGCCCGCACCGCGGTGAACATGGCCCGGGAAGTCCGCCCCGACGTGGTGATCATGGACATCCGGTTCGAGGGGGATGACTTCGACGGCATCGACGCGGCCCGTGTGCTGATGGAAGAACGCATTGCCCCCGTGCTTTTGCTCAGCGCGTACAGCGACAAGGAACTCATCCAGCGGGCCAAGGAGGCCGGCGTGATGGGCTATCTGGTCAAACCCTTCCGCGAGGCGGATCTGCCCCCGGCCATTGAGGTGGCCATGGCCAACTTCGCGGAATGGCTCCGGCTGGAAGAGGAGGCCGCCAACCTGAAGGAGGCCCTGGAAACCCGCAAACTGGTGGAGCGAGCGAAAGGCATTCTCATGGACCGCCACGGACTCAGCGAGGCCGAAGCCTTCCGCCGTATCCAGAAGATGAGCATGGACAACCGGCGTCCCATGAAAGAGGTGGCCGAAGCCATCATCTTGGCGCATGAGGTGAGCAAAGGGAAGGGATAATGTTCCACCGCTGGCGCCGCGACCTGCGCGTCCAGTTGATCGCTCTGTATGCCCTGGTCGTGATAGCTGTGTTGGCCGGGCTGTGGTTCTTCGCGCAGTTCGCGGAACGCCGCCTGGTGGCCGATGTGGAAGCCGCGGACCGCGCGCTGGCCCAGTCCATCGCACTGGAGACGGAGACCTCCCTGCGGTTCGCGCTGGAAGCGGTGGGTGCGCTGGCCCAAAACGACGCGGTGATCCAACGGGATTACCGGGCCCTGGAAACCCTGTTCGGCACCACCATGTTGGCCCGTCGTGACCTCATCCTCGTTTACCTCCTGGATGAACACGGCGTTATGCGCTTCCACTATCCCCTGGGCCCTGGATCCACCATCGGGTGGAACTTCTCCTTCCGTGATTACTTCCGCGCGGCCCGTGCGAAGGGCCATCCCGTCCTCTCCAAAGGACGCATTTCCCCCACCACCCAAAAGCCGGTGGTGACCGCGGCCGCGCCTGTCTACACCCAGGACGGCCGGTTCAGAGGGGTGGTGGGGACGAACATCGCCCTGGAACGGCTGAGCGAGGCCCTGCGCACCATCGCCCTGGAACAATCCGAGGAAGATCACACCATTGCCATCTCGATCTTCGACCACACAGGCCAACTGGTAGCCGACTCCAACGCGGAACACCTCCTCCACCCCGCGTTCGCCCTCTCCACATGGCCGGAAGGGGAGCGGGCCCGCACGCAGGATGCCCTTTCCACCCTGCACCGGGCTCCCGATGGGACCATGTGGCTCTACACGTACGTGCGCATGCCCCAGACGTCGTGGGTGGTGTTGGTGCGCCGGCCGGCCAGCGAGGCCCTGGCCACGTTAACCTCCTTCCGCCAGGGTTGGCTCTTGGCCGTGCTGCTCTTCCTCTTCAGTGGTGCCTTCTTCGGCATCGTGCTGCACCGTTCCGTTCTCTCCCCCCTGGCCCGCATGACAGTCTACAGCCGGGCCTTGGGACGCCATCGCACCCAACACGCGCTGACCCGCGCGGCCCTGCCGGAACTCACCTCCCGCACCGACCAAATCGGGGAGCTGGCCCGCGCGCTCATCGAAATGGAGAACGCGCTCCAACGTCGCTTCCGTGAGCTGGACACCCTCCTGGAGACGAGCCACGCGGTGGTGTCCACCCTGAACCCGGACGAAGTGATCACTCGCATCCTGGAACAGGTGAAACGCCTGCTCGGCGTGCACATCAGCGCCCTGTTGGTCTACGACGTGGAGGAAGGAGTGTACAAGGTGAAAGCCGCCCGCGGGCTCAGTCCCCTGTACGCGCGGGAAATGCGTCGCCATCCCGATGACCCCTATTCCCCCACCATGCAGGCCATCCGCGAACGCCGCCCCGTCCAGGTGGCCGATGTGACCAAGTTACCCCGGACGTACGACCTGGCCCAACGGGCCGAGCGGGAGGGCTATCGAGCCCTGCTCGCCGTCCCCCTCCTCACGCGCGAGGCCCCACCCGCGGCCCTCCTCCTCTACCACACCCAACCCCACTACTTCACCAGCGAGGAGATCGACCTGGCCATGCACTTCGCCAACCACGCGGCCATGGCCTTGGAACACGCGGTCCTCTACGAACAGAGCAACCGACTCCGCTACCTCCAGACGCTCCGACTGGAAGCGGTCATCCAGAGCGTGCAGGATGGGCTCATTGTGGAGAGTTTGGAAGGACAGGTCCTCTACATCAACCGGGCTGCGGAACGCCTGTTGCAGTGCAAGGGGAAGGAAGTGGTGGGGAAGCCCATCCAAAGCCTCGCGGAATGCACGGAGGACCCGGTTCGCTCCTTCCTCCTGGGCGATGTGGAGGAACCGGTGGATGTTTCGTTGGAGACGCCGGACGGACGCCGGGACGTGCGGCTGCTGGTCGTGCCGGTCCGGGAGGAGGACGGCACGGTGGTGGGCCGAGTGAAGGTGTTGCGGGATGTCACCCGGGAGCGAGAGCTGGATCGGGCCAAATCCGCGCTGCTCTCCGCGGTCTCCCATGAGCTGCGCACGCCTCTGGCGGGCATCAAGGGGTATGTGAGCTCCCTCCTGGCCGAGGATGTGGAATGGGATGAGGCGACACGACGGGAGTTCTTGCTCATCATCAGCCAGGAGGCAGACCGACTCCAACGGCTGGTCAGCAACCTGCTGGACATGTCCCGCCTGGAAGCGGGGACGTTGACCATCCGACAGGATGTGTACCACTTGGGGGACATTGTCGCACGGGTGTTGCGCACGCTGAACCCCCAGGAGCACCCCATCCAGGTGGACATTCCCGAGGACTTACCACCGGTGTACGTGGACGCGGCCCGGGTGGAGGTGGTGTTGCGCAACCTGCTGGAAAACGCGCTGAAGTACACCCCACCCGGACGGCCGGTGCGGGTCCGGGCCTTTGCTGAAGGGGACCACGTGGTCGTGCGGGTGGAGGACCGGGGGCCCGGCATACCGCCCGAACACCGGGAGCGGATTTTCGACCGCTTTTATCGGGTGCCGGGCGTGCGGGCCGGAGGTGCGGGCCTGGGGTTGGCCATATGCAAGGGGTTTGTGGAGGCCCACGGAGGGCGCATTTGGGTGGAGGAAAACCCGGGCGGTGGTGCGGTCTTCGCCTTCACCCTGCCCATTGCCCAAAAGTAGGCACACAAGGCAAAACCCCCGTGCCAAAAATGCCAATTCCCCGTCAATCGTTACTCATCACTCGTTTAACATCCCCGTACACCTGCTCCAAAATCTCCCCGCAGGAGCGTTCGCCCCGGGCCACCGCGTCCATCCACTCCTCCAACGTGCGAGTCGCCTGTTCCGATACCAGGAGCGGGTAGTGCTGGGAGAGGTACTGGTACACCGCCCGCCCCCGACGGGTGGGCACCAAGCCACTGCCGGTGGCCCGCACATACCGCCGGCGCAACAACACATCCACAATCTTGTGATACGTGCTGGGCCGACCAATGCCCCGCTCCCGCATCAAGCGGACCACATCCCCGGTGCTCAGAAGCCCGACCTTCGCCATGACCCGCCACTGATCCTCGGAAACGCGAAGGACCAGCTCCTGCCCTTCCGGGGGCACAGGTTGACCGTGCACGACATAGGGATACGAGTAGAAGTGGAGGAAGCCCTCCTCCGCCGGGACCAGCCAATCCACCTCCCCAGACCATAGCCTCTCATCCCCTCGGGCGATCTGGAGGAGCACCCGTTGTCGCCGCACGGGAACCGGGGCCATCTGACTGGCAATGAAGCGGCGGAAAATGAGGTCGTACAACCGCGCGTGATCCGGCTCCCACCCACTCCACTCCATGACCCCTTCGGTCAACATCTCCTGGAGTCCTCGGGCGTCCAACGGACGCGTGGGCCGAATGGCCTCATGCGCGCCCTCCTCCCCCCAGGGGCGGGGACGAAACCAGGGAGCGAAAGCACCTCCCCGGTATTCCTGCAAATATTCCCTGGCTATCCGAATTCCCTCCGCGGACACATGGGTCGAATCCGTGCGGTGATAGGTGATAAGTCCCCACTCGAACAGGTTTTGGGCCAGTTGCATGGTGCGAGAGGCGGAAAGCCCCAGGTAGCGGGACGCGTCGTAGATGAGCGCATCCGTGGTGTACGGAGGCCGAGGCCGCAACGTCTCCTCTGTTTCCTCTGTCGGCCGCGCGCGGACCACCACCTCCTCCCCGTTTTCCACCTGCGCGGCCAGAGCACTCTGGGGGATGGTCAGATGGAGCACGTCCCCGGCCAGGGGCAAATCCAGCACCCAGTGGGGTTCCTTGCTTCGCTCGTGCTCCTCGTACCGCTCAATGATCCACCCCAGCACAGGGGTCTGGACCCGGCCGGCGCTCAGTGGCGTACGTCCCCGGCGGCTGCCCCGCCCCAACGCCTCGCTCACCCGCTGGGAGAGGGTGAACCCCAACCACCGGTCGTCCACCCGCCGCACGATCTGAGCTTCCACCAAAGAGAGGTTCACCGACCGCGGATGCGCGAGCGCGTGCAAAATCGCGCGTCGGGTCACCTCGTGGAACTCCATGCGGCGAATGCCGGGATGGAAGGGGGCCAACAGTCGGGTCAGGTCAAACGCAATCTTCTCCCCTTCTGTGTCCGGGTCCGTCGCGATGTAGACATCCTGCACTTCCAAGGCCAACGCCCGAAGGGTATGAACCACCGAGCGGGCGTCCCGCAGCAAAGTGCTGCGACACACCGGACAGGAGGAACGGTCATCTGTGAACTGGTAGCCGCACCGTTGACATCGCTTGATGGAGGTGTACACCGGCCAAAAGTGATCCGCGTCCCGTCCCACGCCGTGGAGCGCTTCGGCAAACCCGTATTGCTCCCGCTCCGCGGCCAGGTCGTCCACAGCCAGGTCGTACACGTGCCCTCCCGACGCGGCAATGGTCAAGTTCACGTGGCCGATGGACGTCTCGTACACCCGCAGGCCATCCACCTCCAGAACGCCCGGCCGTCCGAAAAAGTGGGCGATGGTCCGGGCTTTGTTGGGGGACTCCACTACGATGAGCGCGGTCCGGGCCAGCTCGGTCCGTTCCGAGGGGGATAGGACTTGGCCCCCCTGCAGGCGACGCAATCGGTCCCGATCCCGGTCCACCTCCGCCAACACCTGGTCCAGGTCGACCTCGTCCAGCCGCCGGAACGCGAAGTCGCCCAAGAGGAACCGGAGACGTCGTTCCAACCCCCGCAAGATCCGGGGCTCACTCTCCAACACCAGGGAAAGTCCCCGCGTGATCCCCCCGACGAACAGCCGGGAAGTCCGCCCACTGGCCTGGATGTAGGTGGTCCAGTCCGGGAGGTAGAGGAAGAAACGCCCGTCCTCTTCCCGGACCAGTGCGGAGGGATGCGCGGCCAAACGTTCGCGCGCGTCCGGCAGGGACCAGAACGCGCGGAGGAGCTGTTGGGCCTGGGCCAGTGGTTCCCGCGCGGGGGAGGAGGGTGGGAGGGCGTCCAGGCTGTCGGCCCGGGCCAGAGAGGGGTAACGGCGCAGGAGTTGGCGCAGGCGCACGGCCAACCGTCGAGCCTTCGCGGCCTCCTCCGGGGGCATCACCTCGGGCAGGAGCGCGAGGAGACGGGCCATATCCGCGGGGGTTTGGGCCTCGGGCTGGAGGGGGATCTTGTGGCGAGGCGCGTGGAGGAACACGGCATACCGGATCCGCTCGGGCAGATCCAGGCCGCGGACCATGACACCGTAAGGGGTGGCAACTCCCACCAGCACGTCCACATGACCCGCGGCAAACGCGTCCAGCGTATCCGGGTGCTCGGATGTGAAGACCGCGGCCCGCAAGTCCGTGTGCTCCTCGATCATCTCGGCCACCGCGGTGGCTCGCTCCACTCCCTCATCCCGAGGGACGAAGATGAGTCCTCCCGTGCCCAACCGGGGCAGCACGTCCAGGAAGTGGGGGAGCAAGGCGTCCTCGTCCCCCTGCCATGCCACGTCCACAATGTTGCGCGCGATGTCCGCGCGGCCGCCGATCTCAAAGCCGAAGATCTCGCGGAAGAGGAGGACCCGACGTCCTCTGGGCCGTCCGGTCGCGCTGCTCACCACCAGGGTCTTGCCAGCCACGGCCTGGCGGATCTGCTCCTGCAGCCGATGCCGCCGCTTCAGGAGTCGTTCCCGGCGGGGACCTTCCTGCACGGTGGCCAGGCTCCGGCGCAGCCGAATCAGCTCCTGGGCCGTGTGCAGGAGCTCGTCGGTCACGCCGAGAATGGCCAAGACGCCTTCCACAATCCGCCCGCTCTTCAGCACCGCGTCCACGTCGTCGACGAACACGAAGGAGGGCCCCCACTGGCGCACGTGTTCCACGTTCTCCGACCGTCGGAGGAAGGCCGCGGTCACGACCAGCACATCCCCCTTCCCCTGGAGCAGTTGTTCACGGGCTAAACGCTTCTGCCGGGCGGGGAGTCGACTGTGGATGGTGATGATTTGGGGCGGGTTTGAGGGGGCCAGTTGTTCGGCCCACTGGGTCAAACGTTCCCCCACCTGGCGGGTCAGGGCGACGGTGGGGAGGATGAACACGGTGCGACCGGCTTGGGTCAAAGCCCGGTGGAGGGCCATCACCCCACCAAAGGTGGTCTTCCCCACACCGGTGGGTGCGATCATGGCGAAGCTGCGCTCCTGGAGGACCCGGCGGGCCCACATTTCTTGGATGTGCCAGGGGGACGCTCCCACGCAGGTGTGGAACGCGCGGCGAAACGCGTCCAGCGCACGGTCCACACGCTCGGCCTGGGCCAGGAGGCTTTCGGGCCGGAGGGTACCGACTTGCTCCAGCGCGCGTACGATAAAGCCGCGGTGTTCTTCCGGGGCTGCAGGGAAGTCCTCCGAGGGCAGGTGGGGCAGACACCGCTCGCACGGCGCGCCGACGCGCAACCGGATTTCCGAGTTGGTCTTCTCACAGTTGGGACAGGCCCAACGGTACAGGGGCCGACAGGAGGTGTCCATCACGGTATGTCCACCCGTGTTCCCACCGGACAGGGATGAACCCGGTCCCCGAACGCGTTGGCCAGGGCCACGTAGGCTTTTTCCCCTGTACAGTGGTTCAGGTAATATTCCACGTCAGGGCAATGTTGGGAGAAGACTTCTACCACGTGCTCCAGGTAGGCTTTGTCCGCGGAGACCAGGTGGGTGCCGCCGAAAACCGCGGTAATCGGCCGTCCAAAGGTGTGCCGCACGCAGGAGAGGGTGTTGAGCAGGCCCGCGTGACAGCAACCGCAGATGAGGATCAGCCCGGCATCCGCTTCGATGACCAGGGCCATGTCATCCTCGTAAGGGTCTGGTTGCCACCCCTTGTTGGTCCGGATGACGTGGTGCGGGCTTCGTCCTTCCGGCTCCAGCCGCTGACGGATTTCCCCGGTCGTCCAGACTCGGGGAAGGACTTGCACGGGCTTGTGGTGGAGGTACAGGCGGCCGGCCCGGATCCGCTCTCGCAGGTGGGGAGGGATGCCGATGTCCACGTATTCGCCATTGCGACGGGCATACCGCTCGCGCAGGAAGGTGGTGTGCGCGTAGATGGGGATGTCGGGCCGGTGGTCGAGGACCACGCCCGCGCCTCCGGTGTGGTCATAGTGGGCATGGCTGAAGACCAACACGTCAACCGTGCGGAAATCCACATCCAGGAGGGACGCGTTGTGGGCCAAGACCGTGCCACTGCTGCCCGTGTCGAAGAGAACGCGGCCGTGGGGCGTCTCCACCAAGAAGGACAGACCGTGCTCGCCCCAGACTCCCTTGTGCGTGCGGCCGGCTGTGTTGTCCACCAGAGAGGTGATACGTATCATGGTATCCTCCAAAGTGGTGGGTCCGATTGACCGACAAAATTCCACGTGGCGGCGGACGGGTCCGTGCCTCCGCGGGATGCCGGCGTCCTCGCCCCGTGTCAGAAAGATGTTGGAGCATCAGCCCTCTCAACTCGTTACGCAATAGATTTCGGCAGCGAAGATGATGGCGGTTTGTTCCCAGTCCAGTATATCACAGGCTGAATTCTGGACAAACGAGGAGCTCAGGGCAAGGTGAAACCGCGGATACCCCGAAGTGGGCACAAGACAGGAAGGGATGAACTTCTGTTGGGCGCGCTGTGGCTTGTGGCCACGCTGTGGCGCTGGTATCTGTGGAGCCGATTCCATCTCCGGGAGGATGAGGCCCTGTACGGGTATTGGGCCTGGCTGATCTACTCGGGAATCGACCCCATGCTCCGGACGGCTCCGGTGGACAAGCCCCCCTTGTTCCCCTATCTCCTCGCCTGGCTCTTCGGACATTTCACGCCCTCGGAGGAGGTCGCCCGTTTGCCCAATCTCTTCTGGGGGGCTCTGAGCCTTCCCCTGCTGTACGGATGGCTTCGCGCGCTCCTGGGCTCTCGGACGGCTCGTCGCGCGTTCTTCCTCTACGCGGCCTTTCCCCTGGCCGTTCTCCTCACCCCCACCGTGTACCTGGACACGACGATGGTGGGTTTCCTGCTCTTGTCCGCGTGGGCGGCCACCCGAAGGAGGAAGCGCGCGCTTTGGGCTCTGCTCAGTGGGGTCAGTTGGGCGGCCGCGGTGACAACAAAACCCCCGGCCCTCGCCTGGCTCCCCCTCATCTGGGGCACTCTGGCCCACCAAAGACCCAAAAGACGCGTGTGGCTCTTCTGGGGCGCAGGCGCGGTTCTCCCCCTCTGGCGTTGGTTTCAGTGGGAAGAGGCACGCGGGGGGATTCCTACATGGCGCATGGGATGGGCCCACTACGGGGGACTGAAGGTCCTCCCGCCGAGCATGTGGGGCCATCGGTGCGCAGAGTGGGCATCGGTGTGGCATGGAGCATGGGGATGGGTGGGTGGTGTAGCCGTCGCTGGGGTCCTGGTGTGGGTCTTTTGGCAGGGAAGGAGGGAGGTGGTGCCTCGCCCGATCCGCTGGCTCTCCCTCTGGTGGGTGGGGATGGCTACCGCGTATGTGGTGACCACGTTGGCCCCGTGGGACCGATATCTCCTCCTGTTCGGACCGGTCACTGTGGCCCTGGTGGGATGGGGCTGGAGCCGGGCAGAGCAGGTCTGGCCAAAGGTTCGGCCCCTGCTCCTGGCGGGCGTCCTCCTCTGGGGCGGAATCACCGGGACACGGGCCATGGGAGCGCATTTTCCCGTGGGCGGGGACCACGGTGCGTACGATGGGCTGGACGCGGTGGTCGCGTATGTGGCCAGGGACGTCCCGCGCGGGGGCGTGGTGTACCACCACTGGTTAGGCTGGCATTACGGTTTCTACCTCTTCGGTGCGCCCTACGATTTCCGCTGGTGGCCCGATGTGACGTGGTTGGCCCAGGACGCAGCTCAACACCCGGACCAGGTGAAGGTGCTGGTCCTTCCCGCGTGGCACCAGGGCACGTGGCTGGAGGTGACAAGGGCTTTGGAGAAGGCGGGGGTGGACGCGGAATTGGTCGCTCGCATACGGGGCGAGGACGGCGGGCTCCGGTTCTGGATCTATAGGCTAAGGAGTAACGATTGACGATTAACGATTAAGGGGGTGGCGGAAGGGCGAGGTCGGGCGGGATGGGTGAGGTCTAACGCATAACGAGTAACGAGTAAGAGGGGCGGGAGCACCCATCCCGGTTCGTTTGTGGCGATGCTCGGCCGGTCATGTGTCCATATAGAGCCCCCGAAGGGGGCTTCCCCCCATTTAGCCCGGGGGTTCAGCCCCGGGCGATCGGGCATGACCACACATCTCCGTTCACGAACGGGAGGGGCACACGGCCGTGCGCCCTGTTGATTTTTCCCCGGGCGAACTGTTTTTGGTGGGCGCTGGCCGGGCTTCGCCCGCCGGCTACCCACCAATTAATCGTCAATCGTTACTCGTTAGACCCCGGCCCTACGAAACTGATGACGCCCATGGTCCACGTTTTGAGTTCTCCCGGGAATGCTATATAATGGGCGCGAATGAGGGCAAAGAGGCTGTCGAACAGGATAAAGGCCGGACACGTTCCACATGTCGGCTTAATACATTAAAGGAGGCTGGCAGGGATGAATGTTTTCAATCGAATAATCGTGATTTTGCTCATTCTGTTCCTTTTAATAGGCATTCTCCTGTTCGCGTGGAATCCCTTCTGGGTTTTGGATATGGTCCAAAACGCCTCTCAACAGGCTTACACCTTCCTTTCGGAGTTTTACACAACCAGTCCGTATCTTTTCCGATTAGGTCAAATAGCCCTGGCCATCGGCGCTGCGCTTATTTTGGGCACATGGTTGGGCCTGGAAATTCGACGCAAAAAGCCCCCAACCGTGGAGGTCACCACGCCCGAGGGACAAAAAGCGAAGATTTTGGTGGACTCGGTGGCCATGCGCTTGGCCTATCACCTGGACCAACTCGCGGATGTCATCAACGTAACCCCTCATGTCCGGGGTAAGGGGAATGTGGTGCATGTGACGGTGGATGTGGAAACCACACCCGACGTGGATGTGCCCATGAAGACAGCGGAAATTACCCACGTCATCCGGGAAGTGGTGGAGGAACGGATGGGACTTCGGTTGGGGCGCGTCGAGGTACACCTCAAACACGCCCCATATCCCGAAGAGGATCAGGTGCCGGTTATCGGGCCAGCGAAATAGTGGCCGTTCCCTGGCCGATGTGCAGCTCCTTGACGGTTATAGGACCGAATTTCGCGGAAAGATGCTCGTTGAGGGTGTCGGTGAGCTTGTCCAGGACGCCACTGGGAACAGGCACACCACCCACAACGGCCTTTTCTACCTGAATGTGCAACTTACCATCCTGAACAGATAGGTCCACGATCAAAGCGGCTTGACCACCCACCGGCAAGGCGTTCTTGTCCAACGTCCCGGCAATGTACACCTTGCCATCCTCAAACCAGACGGTCGGTTCTTTGATGGGCACTTCCTCGTCCAAAAGTTTGAGGTTGATGTAGGAGGTGACTTCAGATTCGGTAACGGTGAGGGTCGCCGTGCCCGATTGCCAGTCCAGTTGGGAGATCTTCTGCTGGAGACTTTGCGCGGCTTCCTCAGACACGGGCACTTCCCGGTCCGGCAGGTCAACTTGGATCTTGGAACAACCGGTAACCGCCAAGACCAGGATCACCAGGGCAAGAACAACCCAAGCTCGTTTCATGGATGCACACTCCTTTTGCACATAGGATGACCGTTGTCGTCGCATTCCCCCACCCTGGGGTAGCCCCCCCAGAGGTGGAGAACAGGATATACGTCAGAAGCTCATGAGTCAAGACGGTCTAACCCAAGAAAATGTTCCGCAAGAGCCAGGGGAATCCCCCCCGCCGGAGATTTCGTCCCTTGTCCGACGGGTGGAGGCCCTCCTCTTTGTCGCGCCTTCAACAGTGACGGTGAAGGAACTGGCCAAGGCGCTCCAGGTCCCCCCGGAGGAGGTGGAGCGCGCGCTGGAGGCGTTGGAACAACGGCTGGACGGCGGAGGCCTCATCCTGCAACGGCTGGGGAAACGCGTTCAGCTGGTCACCGCGCCCGATCTGGCCGAGGATGTGGAGCGCTTTCTGGGCCTGGATTTGTCCGGCCATTTGAGTGCGGCCGCGTTGGAGACGTTGGCCATCATTGCTTATCGTCAGCCCATTACCCGCGCGGAGATTGAGGCAATTCGAGGGGTGAACAGCGACGGGGTTCTCCGATCCCTCTTGAACAAAGGGCTCATCGAGGTGGTCGGACGGAAGGAGACGGTAGGGCGCCCCCTGTTGTACGGTACAACAATGACATTTCTCCAATACTTCGGCTTACGGGATTTGTCGGAGTTGCCACCACTGGAAGAAGAGAAGGTGAACGCGGAAAGCATGGAAGAAGCACTGCGTACCCTTGATGCCTGACCAGCTGGGGTTGCTATTTCACGGTCGGATCGTGTGCGCTGGCACAGATCGGCCGGGAACAATAAAGGAGGTTGTATGTACAATTTGTGGGAGATCCGCAAACGAAAGGGCATGTCGCTCAAGGAACTTTCGGCTCGCACGGGAATTCCCCAGGAGAGGTTGTACGCGTACGAACAGGGCAAAGAGCCCATTCCGTACTCCGATCTACCCCGACTGGCAAAGGCGTTGTATGTGGAGGAATGGGAGATAAAGACGCTCTCCGATCCTCCTCCCCAACGCAAGCCCCCATCCGGGGGACGGCCACGTGGTCAGGGCAAACGGTCCAAAGGCCCACGGCGCAAGGGACAACGTTCCCGCCCCCGCCGTATGCCCCCTCCACCCAGCCCTGCACGGGAAACCCAGCTGGCCCATTTACGCCAGCTCGCTCCCGCGGTGGGCAAGACGGTGGAGGAGCTGGAGCAGATGGTGGGCAAACCCCTCTCCGAACTCACCCGCCGAGAAGCGTCACGCCTCCTCTTCCAGCTGCAAGAGATCCTGCGGGAACGCAAACAACAGGCCAAGGAGGAAGGAGCTCACAACCGAAAGCGGGCCTACCTGCCCGAAGGGGTGGACCGGTTTGAACTCGAGTACTTGACCCAACTCCAGGAAAGCGGGGAGTTGGTCCACTTTCACCTCTTCGACGGTTCGGAAGTGGTGGGAACCATCGTGGGCTTCGGCCCTTACGCGATCACCGTCCAAACCGAGGACGGGGAGACCACTTTGAACAAGCTGGCCATTGCCTGGTACACCCGAGCAGGAGGGAACTCATGAGCAGCGGTGATTATTTGCGCTTCCTGCGGGCCCTCCACGGGGGGAAGGATTTCTTCACCATCGAGGCCGAAACAGGGATTCCCTCCGGCTTGATGCGTCAAATCGAACAACGCTACCGCGCAGTGGGCGACGAGGAGACGTTGCGCAAGCTGGCTGAATATTACGGCGTTGACCCGGAAGAGGTGCTCTGGCGCCATGAATGGTCCCGCGCTCGTTTGACGTTCGCTCTGGAAGATGCCATGCGGGAAGATGTGCCCATCCGCTTGTATTTGCGCACAGGGGAAACGTTCACAGGAAAAGTCCAATGGGTCGATCTGGCGGCCACGTGCCTGAATGTGGACGGCCGGGAGATTGTGATTCAACGCCATTGGGTGGATAAGTGGGAACTTCTCCCTGAGGAAGAAGAGGAGTCGACAGGGGAACAAGGGTCTCCGCAATAGGAAGATGTTCTGGGGTGGTGGGCTGAGCACAGACCGGCCCACCACCCCGGTCTTATAACAAGTAAGAGGTTAAGCTCGGCGCTTCTGATAACCGATAGTCCGACGGCCTACCGTCACATTCTAGAGCAATGCACGGCCGTCTTTCACTGGCCATGGGCCATTACTGGTTACTGGTTCAACAACGTACGCAAAGTTTCAGGAATGCGGGCCGGTCGTCCATCATGGGTGATGCAGATGTGACGGCTGTACCCTTCAACCAGGAGGGCCCCATCAGCAACACGACGAACCCGGTATTGGAAGGTCAAACCCCGACTTCTCAGGTCGGACACCCATGTCTCGACCTGGATCTCCTCGTCATAACGCGCGGGTACCAGATAGCGGGCATGAACTTCAACAACGGTGAAGTAGTACCCCATCGCCTCAACCCGACTGTAAGGAAAACCCAACGTCCGCATGTGATGCGAACGTCCCTCCTCAAACCAGACGATATAGCTGGAATGGTGTACAATACCCATGGCATCGGTTTCCGCGTACCGCACACGAAAGCGGGTGGTGGATACAAACATGTTCCCCTCCTGAACCCGGGAAACGCTTTGTTGAATTCTCCCGGGGAGAATTGTTTTGGCAGGTCCGGGCGAGGACGTCGAAGTCCCCCGAGATCTTACGGAAGTCCGGTGCTCCAAGCCAAAGTATTCTAACACAGGTGTTGGGTATCACGTATTGGGAGAAGGGTGGCCGGCCGCAACCGGTTCTCCCGAGGGGACCGCGCCGGTTGCCCACTGCCAATGCCCAATAGTGGCCTCATGGCTCGTCCAGAGCAGAGGAGTTGTGCCATGATACGATTCCGAAACCGTGAGGAAGCAGGCAAACTCTTGGCCCAGCGGTTGGAGGATTTGCGAGGAGACCCCCGGGTGGTGGTCTTGGGCGTTCCCCGAGGGGGCGTGGTGGTGGCCGCGGAGATCGCGCGACATCTGGGCGCACCGTTGGACGTGTACATCACACGCAAGTTGGGCGCCCCCGGCAACCCGGAGCTGGCCATCGGCGCGGTCGCGGAAGATGGAACGCTCGTGTTGGACGACAAGGCCATCTACATGCTCGCCATCTCCGACGCGTACTTGGAGCGGGAACGGGAACGCCAACAGGAAGAAATCCGCCGGCGAGCCCGCATCTACCGGGCCGGACGCCCCCCCATCCCCCTGGAAGGCAAACGTGTGGTCCTGGTAGATGATGGTGTGGCCACCGGCCAAACTCTGGAAGCTGCCATCCGGGCCCTGCGAAAGCAACCCATCGCGGAACTCATCCTCGCGGTACCGGTCGGGCCCCCTTCCACTATTGAACGCCTGCGCAAGTTGGTGGACCGACTGGAAGTGTTGGCAACGCCGGAGCCCTTCTGGGCTGTGGGTATGTTTTACGACGATTTCCACCAGGTGACCGACGAGGAGGTCATCCGCCTGTTGGAGGAGCTGAGGGGGACATCCACCGGGTAAGGGGCTTTCATCTCAGTGGGGAAGGAGGTACGCTGTGACATACGAGGACGCAGATGTCATCGCGGTGGTGGGACACCGTAACCCGGACACCGATTCCATTGCCTCACCCCTGGCGTATGCTTGGCTCAAGCAACACGAGGAACCGGAAGAACGGTTCCAAGCCTTCCGCCTGGGCGATGTGAACCGGGAGACCCGGTTCGTCCTGGATTATTTCAACGTGGCCACCCCGCCCTTTCTCCCCCACGTGCACCAACGGGTCATGGAAGCCATGGTCGGGGATGTGATCACCGCGCCCCAGGACGCGACCTCCTACGACGTGGGCTTCCTCATGCGCAAGAAGGGCATCCGCTCCGTGCCGCTGGTGGATGAGGAACGGCGCCCTGTGGGGTTGGTCACGACCCGCACCCTGGCCGAGTTGTACATCCACGAGGCCGGCACGTTCACTTTTGAGGGCGAACCTCCCACCGTGGCCCAAGTGGTCCGCACTCTGAACGGCCAGCTCCTGGTCGGCCGCCCCGACATCCGTCTCTCCGGTCGCCCGGTGGTGGCCGCGATGACGCCCGCGTTGATGCGGAAGTTCATGCGACCGGGAGATGTGGTCATTGTGGCCAACCGCCTGGACGCCCAACGCACATCCTTGGAGATAGGAGCCAGCGCTCTCATTGTCTCCGGAGGGATCCGGCCACGCCGCAGCATCCTGGAGGAAGCCCAACGCCGGGGAACGGTGGTGATCCTCTCTCCCCATTCGACTGCGTCCACCCTGCGCCTGGTGCGCCTGAGTTTGCCCGCCATTGCCATGGCCGAGAAGCATCCCCTCACATTCTCCCCACAGGAGATCTTGAGCGAAATCACCCCCGATCTCATGCAGGACCGACACGGCGTTGCCCTGGTGGTGGATGAGAAGCACCACCTGCTGGGGATCTTGACCCGCCATGACTTGTTACACCCTAAACGACGCCGGGTGATCTTGGTAGATCACTCAGAACCCAACCAAGCCGTGTCCGGCATCGAGGAAGCGGATATCCTGGAAATCATCGATCACCACCACCTGGGCGGCCTGGAAACCCGAGCGCCCCTTCGGGTGTGGGTACAACCGGTGGGATGTTCCGCCACCCTGGTGTACCGACGCTATCAGGAGGTGGGAGTGACGCCGAGTCGGGAAATGGCGGGGCTCATGTTGGCGGCTATCCTCTCCGATACGATGCTGCTCCGTTCACCCACGACGACGGACTGGGATAGGGAAGCCATCCAACAGCTGGAACCGTGGGCCCGCGTTCGCTGGCAGGATTTCGGAGTGGAGATGTACCGGGCTAAGACCGACATTTCCGGCCTGTCCGCGTGGGATCTCCTCACAGAGGACCTGAAAGTTTACACTTTTGGCGGGTTGCGCATGGCCATCGGACAGGTGGAAGTGGCAGACCGGGAACGGGTCCTCGCCCGACTGGAGGAGTTCCGCCAAGCGCTGGAGCGACTACGCGAACAGGGTGGGTACGATTTGGTGCTTCTCCTGGTCACTGATGTGCTCGCGGAGGGGAGTTTGGTGTTGGCTGCCGGACACGTACGTCTGGTGGAGCGGGCCTTTGGGGTTTCGCTCAAGGACGGCTATGCCTGGCTCCCTGGCGTGCTTTCCCGGAAGAAACAAGTGGTGCCGGCCCTCGCGGCCGTGGGATAAGCCCGGCCCGCGCGGCCATCCCTCCAATTGAATGACACGCCCTTCCTCATCCATAACGAGGGAAAAACCCCGTTGCCCCCTCCCTTATAGTGGAGGCCATCCAAAGGTACCACGGAGTTTGGGCAGTTAATCAGCCATTTTCCATAGACCATAGGACAATTTGTCTCATGTGTTGATCTATGGTAAACTATCGTCGTCCCCCCCGCAAGGGAGCCCATCAACCGGCAATGTCTTGCAACGCACCTCTCACTGCATCGGGAACACATCCCGTGTCTGCCGGCCATTGGCTCGACACGTCCCCCTTGGGGACAACAGGCCTCTTCACATATTCCATGCCGGGAGGGAAAAGGATGAAAGGCATGTGGCAGGAATTCAAGGAGTTCGCCCTTAAGGGGAACATGGTGGACATGGCCGTTGGTATCGTCATTGGGGCGGCCTTCGGCAAAGTCATCTCCTCACTGGTACAAGACATTATCATGCCGCCCATTGGCTTACTCCTCGGAGGCGTCAACTTCTCAGATCTGGCCATCGTTTTGAAAGAAGGATCAGGGGACACACCGGCCGTGCTCCTACGCTATGGTGCGTTCATCCAAACGCTGGTCGACTTCTTCATCGTCGCTCTTGCCATCTTCTTCGTCGTCAAAGCCATCAACGCGATGCGCCGCGAACAGGAGAAGGAGGAAGCGGCTGCACCACCTGCCCCCTCAAAGGAAGAGCAGTTGCTCATGGAGATTCGCGATCTCCTGAAGCAGAAGGTCTAAACCTACAGGGAAGTCATTGGTTGCAAGCCAGGCCTTCGGTGGGAGTACCGGCCTGGCTTGCAGTCCACCATCCCCCCGATGGGGCGTTTGGCCCCATGGATGCAAACTTGGACCTCAGCGGAATCAAGTTGTTATGTGATCCGCTAACCTCGTGAACCCATCATCCTCGCTCATCCAAAATCCGCTCAAAAGCCTCTAGCGCGTCCGCCTGCAGCGCGGCAATGTGCAGATCTTCCAGGTCCTCCACGGCCTCCACTTCCTCCAGCCGGGCCCGGAAGGCCTCCGCCTCGGCTTCGTCGATGCCAAAACGCACCCGCAGCAGGGTCACAATGGCCTTCACCAACCCCGCC